>CAXFGY010000054.1:0-9075 GCA_964002605.1 uncultured Candidatus Marinamargulisbacteria bacterium | reverse complement strand
TATATAAAAATATTTACTTCCATTAAGCAATATTGAGCATCAATTTATCACCTATATGTGCTTCGCTTTAGTGTGTAAAATTTATATTAAAAATAGTAAGCAATAAAATTAAATGAAATTTTTATTTTTAAAATACGATAATTATAATAATACTTAAAATTAAAAGTAGAAAAATATGAAAATAAAAAAAATTAAGGAGAATTTACTATGAGTAACATATCAGTGGAAGGAAGTTTGCCATCACAAAGAACAGGATCAGAGATCTGTCCTATAACATTGGATAGGATTGATGGTATGAATCCTAATGATGTTGAAAGCACACCATGTGGTCATCGATTTAACAGGGAGGCTTTACAAAGATGGGTGAGGCGTGGAAATTTAAGCTGTCCATTATGTAGACAGCAATTAAATGGTTCTAGGACTGCTGCTACTAGCTTAAGCGTAATTGAATTGCTACGATCGCATCCAAATTATGATACCCAACGAGTGCGTCAATATGAAGAACGTCAACAAGCGTATATAGCTGCAGCCCTGGTAGCGAATTCACAACCCCTACAACAACCCCTAAGCTCACTAGACCTTCGTGCCACTCAACAACCCATACGCATACCCCTATACCTGGTGGCGAATACACAACCCCTACTCTACCTAGACCTGGATGATACACTGAGCAGAACAAATGAAGAGGATTTACAAAATGTGGCGAATACACTGAGCAGAATGATTGAAGAGAATTTACAAAATGTGGCGAATACACTGAGCAGAACAAATGAAGAGCGTTTACAAAATGTGGCGAATACACCGAGCAGAATGAATCAAGAGAATTTACAAAACCATGAGGAGAGGGCGCCTAGAGTCCAGCCTACTAGTAGATTTGGCAGATTCAATGAATATATTAGAAATTTATATAGATAATTGTTTTATTTTATTGTTAAATAATATTTTCTAAGATATTAATTTTTTAATTAAAATATATATTTTTTATTTAAAAATTTAATACTAATTATTTAACATAAAAGTTTTAAAGCATAAGTAATGGTTTGTGTTTTTAGTAATTCAGTTTTATTTAGTTTTTTTTGTAATAAAGCTGCATTTATATAATTTAAGTATCCTTGATCGGATTGTGAGTTATTTCTATACATTTAGTAACTCCTTATTAAATATAAATTTATTATATTAATATTTTATTATTTGTCAATATTACTGATAGAAGTTAGTGAACGATCTAATAAACATAAGTCAAATAAATTTAATTTAACATTTTATATTTTAGAATAGCAGTAACTTACTTGAAAAATGAGTGT
The DNA here is from genome assembly GCA_964002605.1 of uncultured Candidatus Marinamargulisbacteria bacterium. Taxonomy (GTDB): domain Bacteria; phylum Margulisbacteria; class Marinamargulisbacteria; family CAXFGY01; genus CAXFGY01. The sequence continues at coordinate 7,771 of CAXFGY010000054.1, read as the reverse complement.
AGTAAAATAATAATTAAGCGTCTTCAAGAAAAAAATTAAAGAGATAAAAATTAGAAGACATTATAAATGTATATTTTTAACTTCCTAAACTTAACCATTGAAATCGATTTAAATACGTTTTTATTAAAAATGAATCCCCATATGTTGTTAATGTAATGGCACCATGATAATCAGTACGATATAAGTCCATATCATATTGATTACATCGAGATAAAACGGAAGGGTGAGGATGCCCATAACGATTATTTCGTCCAGCACTAATTAATCCAACTTCAGGTGTAGCCCATTGTAAAAACAACTCTATTGTTGATGTTTTACTACCATGGTGGCCAAGCATAAGAATATCAATATCAATTGGGTCGTAATTTTGAATAATAAATTGTTCACCGATTGACTCTAAATCACCGGTTAATAAAACATCAGATTTCTCGTATTGGATTAACAATGAAATAGACCGATTATTTTTATCATGATATCGATTAATCGATGAAGAGGTTAAACAGGAGATAGAAATTTTAGGATCAATTGATATGGTATCACCAGTATTAATTGCTTGAATTGTAATATTTTCCTGGAACCAAGACTGTATTTGGTTATGATAAGAAGCATTCCCATTATCTATAATTTTATTGATTTTGATTGCCTCAGCTAAAGACGCGACTCCACCATAATGATCATAGTCATAATGTGTAATAACTAATAAATCAATTGTATTAATGCCTCTATATGCAAGATAGGGAATAATAACATTACGACCTACATCAGGATAACGACCCTTTCCGGCATCAATTAAAACCGTTTTACCATTAGGACATTCAATTAATGTTGCATCACCTTGACCGACATCAAGAACCGTTATAACCAAGGGTTTCTCTCTCAACTCTGTAAAACAAATAATAAAAAAGATAAAAATAGAATTTAAAAAAAGAAATCTTTTTTTATTTTGCAAAGAAATAGAACTGATTAGCAGCCCAATATTAAAGTATATTAACGCAATTAGTACTAAAGATGGCTTGCCTAAAGAGAACTCTGACCATGAAAATGATGCTAAATATGACAATGCTTTAATCATTAAAGTTAATATCACCGCAATTCCAGACATTAAGGGAATCGTAATGATAGGTAAAATCATACCAATTATAGTAGTAAAAAAACCTAAAATGACTATTAATTCAATAATAGGCAACATTATTAAATTACTTAAAATTGAAATAAGCGATATTTTATAAAAAAATAACCATAAAAAAGGGAACGTTGCAATAAAAGGAGCAATACTCATCCCTATCATCGTTCGAATCAAAAGCGGCCAGTGTTGAGGAAGTTGTTTTGCAAGCATCGGTACACCGTAAATTAATGATAATGTTGCTAAGAAGGATAGATACGCTCCAAAATCAAAAATAATAAGGGGATTAAATACCATCATAATGGTAGCTACATTGGCAATAACAAACGGTATTGAGACCCGATAATGATACAGTTTAAACGCAGCGACGATAACCGTCATTAAACTGGCACGAAAAACAGACGCGCCACCCCCTGTTATCCCATAAAAAATAATTGAAACAATAATAATGACGAATAATGTTATATGCCGATGGCAATTAAAGTAACTTAAACCAATAAAAAAAATTCCAACAATTAATGCAACTTGAGATCCAGATACCACTAATAAGTGAGTTAGACCTGTTTTTTTAAATATCATTTTTAAAGAAACAGGTAATTTTGTTCCATGTTCACCAAAAATGAGTCCTGTAAATAAATCAGACAAAGGGCTAGGCAGCATTTGTTTGTGATAGGCTAAAATATTAGATTTGATTGTAAATTGAAGACGTTTTAAACTCCAAATAGACGATTTATTCATTAAATTAAATTTTTTAGGAAAAATCTGTCCTGATACACCGTTTAAATAAAGCCATCTTGGAAAATTAAATTGACCCGGATTAGTTGGCGAAGAAATAGGCTTTATTGTTCCAGAAACATAGTATCGATCACCATAATTAAATAATGGTTGAGTAGGGGATCGTTTAATTTTAAGTTGATATTTAAGATGATTACTACTTTTTACAAGAATAGTTGTGTCATTAACTGAAAATTGAGGTTCAATAATTGTTACAACATCATTAAAATCACCAGTTTGGGATAAGGAATCATAATGAAACTTAACATTAAAAGTATATCCAATAAAAATCAAAAAGAATAAGCCATATAAGCATCGTTTTAAATTTGAAATTGGATTAATAAGAAAATATAGTAAAAGTGTTACACATAATGCAAATTGATGAGATGTATAAATTAAAAAGGGAAATAGACATGCCAAAAATGAAATTAAAAAAAAATTAAATGATAATGAAATTAAAAAAAACACTAAAGAATCCAAACGAGTATAAGAAAATACTTCAACGATAAATTAATTAAGTTGAAGTTTAATAATAAACTATTTAAAACTCTCTTAATTTTTATTTCTGTTTTAATAGCTTAGGTTAATTTTTCGATTTTTCTTAAATTACTCAAAAGACTGATATCGTTTATATCTTTACTGTAATAGATAACGCAGATACTAAGCCTGTTGTAGATATTTCTGGAGTTATGCTCAATGCATTTCCATTTTCATCTTTAAGTTGATCCAGATTTAGTGTACCAATTTCTGATTCGTTTGATAAAAATCTATCACCTTTTATTTTAACTTCTGGAGTTTGAAATTTAGAAAATGAAAATCCAACTTCTAAGTTAATTGAAATGAAATCTTTTATTAGTTCATATGATGTGCTTATTAGCGTTTGTGACACAAACCCACTACTTTGACTTTCTGATGTATCATCTGGATATAGGTATGTTCCATCTTCTAATTTTACAAAAGTTATTTTACCTGTTGTTTGTAATTTTCCTAGATCATGGGTATAAAAACCGTATCCAATTTTAGGGGTTAATGCGATATTAAATTTCTCAGTTGATTTTAATTTAATTTCAGGTCCAATTAATACATTTCCAATAAGTGAACTTCCTGGAAGTATTTGTATTTCTACTACAGGGTTTATCTTCCATGTAGTGGTTTTCCATCCCAATATTGCACCACCTGCAATTCCATTTCTATTTCCTTTTGATAATGGAAGAACAACTTTATTGTCAGGTACTACTAAACTATTCCACTCACTAGCATCTGCTGCATATGAAGTTACAAAGCCAGAAACTTTTACTGGCATGATTAACCCTCCAAGATAAACACTGTATTCTGTAGCGTTAATGTAACTTGTATTAAATATGATTGCAATTGTAATAAGACTAGAAATTATTATTTTTTTCATTTTTTTTTATCTCTTTTTTAAAAGTTTTTGAAGTTTACCATACATCATAGTTTTAATACAAGTGATTATTAGTTTTTAATTCAAAAAAGGTGTATTCTATTTTTATGTGGCAATATTTTTTTCTATATCTTTTTTGGATTGCATTTCCTATTATTGGTCATGAGTTAAGTTATAATTCATTTAATGCCGTATATGAAAAAGCAAGCCCAGCTGTTGTAAGTATTCATACTGCAAAACGAGTGCAGGCTACTCAGGGTTATTATTCTTCGTATCCCCATGATGATGAAATACTAATGAAATCGGGTTTAGGATCAGGTGTAATTATATCTGAAGATGGATATATTTTGACTAATTATCATGTGATTGCAGGAAAAGATGCGATGCAAGTACATTTAATGGACGGTCGCGTTAGTGATGCGTCAGTGATTGGTTATGATCAACGTACTGATTTGGCCTTACTTAAAATTGAAATGAATGCGTTACCTACTTTGAATATTGGTAATTCTGATAGGGTAAAAGTGGGTAATTGGGCGCTTGCAATTGGTAACCCATTTGGTTTTAGAGGAAGTTTAACAGTGGGTGTTATTTCCGCCATTGGTCGATCTGATGTTGATATGAATGGGTATTCAGATTTAATTCAAACAGATGTTGCGATTAATCCAGGTAATTCTGGTGGGGCATTATTAAATAAAAATGGTGAATTAATAGGGATTAATTCTGCCGTTTTTAGTCAAAACGGTGAATATAACGGCATTAGTTTTTCGATACCAATTAATATGGCCAAACGAGTTATGACGGATTTGAAATCATTTGGTTATGTTCAACGGGGATGGCTTGGGGTTGGGATCCGGCCACTTACTAATCATCTTAGAGAGAAACTTAACTTTGATTCAACACATGGGGCATATATTGGTGAAATTTCCAAAAATAGTAATGCTTTTAAAGCCGGTTTAAGAGTGGGTGATATTATTATTTCTTTTAACAATAAGCCAATACTTGATTATCATTCATTACGTTATCGAGTTGCAGAAACTAATATTGGTGATGATATTGTTCTTACTATTTTTAGAAAAGGATTATCTAAAAATATTCTATTTAAATTAGAATTACCACCTCAATAATTTTACCTCAGTAATATTAATTTAGTTTAATTTTTATTTAATGCTTTGGTTAATTTTTGATCAACATCATTTAAAAATGCATTTTTTAATTCATCGTAAGCTGGCTGTGTTTTATCATTTATTACAATGTAATTACCTATTATTAACTGTTTGTTGAACTCTTTACGTACAGGTTTACTAACTTTACGACTCATATAATATGTTGGAGGATGAAATTCTATAACACCCCCTTTATCTTTTTTCCATATATTTACATAAACTGTTAAACCAACATCATCACCAAGTAAATGCTCTTTATTATTTACTAACAATATTTTCATTGTCACGACAGCATCCGTATTTATTGTTTTTGCTATTTTCCTCATTGTTTTTTTATTTTGTACATGTGTTGCAGGTGGAAAACCATCTGGTGAAAAATAATTCTCTTCACCAGCTTGTCCTATTTTTTGGCCTCTTATTGTTTTTAATATTGTTTTATCGCTTATATCATTGACATCCTTAACATTGAATTGATGTTTTTTTAATACTTCTAATAATCCAATGTAGATACTATTATAATAATTTTGAATATTTTCTTGATTTTTAGAGTTACTTATACCTAATTTTTTTTCAATTGCTTCAAATCCTTTGTCTACAACTTTACTTACTCCTTTTCCCAGCATCTTTTCGCCTGATTTTCCTATCTGTTTGATAGATTTAATAGGGCTTAAAACAGAAAGTTTTTCTACATCTCCAGTATACCCTGGTTGTCGAAATTCTTTATTATGGGTTAAAGCGACTACCGTAATGTCATCTACATCTGCTAATTTTTTAAAAGGATTACACCCTGTAATGGATAAAGATATTACGATTAAACTTAGTGTTATTATTATATTTTTATTTATATTCATTTGAATTAACTCCTATAATTTATATATTAAATTTATTCTATAATTTATTTCATTTTCTTGCAAATTATCGAAAATATTTTTTTAACTGCTTATAATCTATCTTTAAATGTATGATAATTAAATGTTTTAATAGATTCTAATACAGTATTTTTACGTAAATACATTATATTAGGTAATTTGATGCCATTAAACAAAGTATTTTTAACCGTTGTATATTGTGCCATATCAGTAAAAATTAATTTATCACCAATGTTTAAAGGGATATCAAAAGAGTAATCACCTATAATATCGCCAGCTAAACATGTGACGCCTCCAATGCGATAATTATATTTTTTTTCATTTATTTGTCCGGCATTTATTATGTGAGGTCGGTAAGGCATTTCGATTACATCAGGCATATGTGCGGTAGCAGAGGTATCTACAATAACAATATCTTTTTCATTATGTATAATGTCTAAAACTTCACATACTAAGTAACCGGCATTTTTAACAATCGCTTCTCCAGGCTCTAAAATAACTTGTAGATTATAAGTTGATTGTAATCGATCAATTTGTCGACATAAATGTTCTATATCATAACCAGGATCACTAATATTATGACCACCCCCTAAATCAAGCCAATCCAGTTGATGTAAATATTCACCAAAGTTTGTTTCAAAAATGCTTAATGTTCGCTCAAGGGCATCATGAAGTTTGCCACAAAGGGAATGAATCAAAAAACCTGAAATACTGCTTAGATCAGTAATTAAAAACTCCTTTTTAGTAATACCTAATCGTGAATATTGAACACAGGGATTATATAATGGATTTTCTACTTCACAGTGTTCTGGATTAATTCTTAAGCCTAATTTAATCTTTTGGGGTGCTTCTGACTTAAATCGTTCCCATTGAGATAATGAATTAAAAGTAATAGTACTTGCATATTGGCATATTTCAGAAAACTCTTTTGGATTAAATGCAGGTGCATAAATATGATTTTCTTTACCAAAAAATTCTTGTGCTAATTTTAATTCGTATAAAGAACTTGAGGTTGTTCCTGCTAAATAGTTTTTAAATATAGGAAATGTTTCATAATTTGCAAAGGCTTTTAAGGCAAGTATAACTTTACAACCTGTTTTTTTTTGAATTTGATCAAATAAAATAAGATTATTTTCAAGTTGATTCTCATCAATAACATAGGCGGGAGTATGTATATTTTTAAGTAAATTTGCCTGCACTTTATTACTGTGTTTTAACTAATAAATTCCAAGGTAGTCCATATTTATTTAAATCAGACATAAATGGATCAGGATCAAACTGTTCTATGTTATAAACACCTGCTCCCTTCCATTTACCTTGTAAAATTTGTTTGGCACCCACCATCGCAGGTACACCTGTTGTATATGATATCGCTTGTGCTTGAACTTGATCATAAACCTTTTGATGATCAGATACATTGTAGATTATTTTTTTTAAAGGCTCCCCATTTTTAACGCCTTTGATAATACAACCAATACATGTTTTTCCTTTATATGATTTTCCTAATTTAGAAGGTTCTGGGAGTACCGATTTCAAAAACTGTAAGGGTACGATTGGAGTACCATTATAATTAATCGGTTCGATTGATGTCATTCCGACTCTTTGGAGAACTTGTAGATAATTAATATATTCATCAGAAAATGTCATATAAAATCTAATTTGTTGTAAATGGGGGATATGCTTTACGAGTGACTCTAATTCTTCATGGTACATTAAGTAGCCTTTTCGTTGACCAATTTCGGGAAAATCAATCATTTTTGATTCAGTCATTGGCGCTTTTTCATGCCAAACGCCTTCCTTCCAATACTTTGCTTGTTGTGTCACTTCTCTAATATTTATTTCAGGGTTAAAATTTGTAGCAAATGCATAACCATGATCCCCATCATTACAATCTATGATATCAATCTCGTGAATTTCATCAAATAAGTTTTTTTGAGCATAAGCACAAAAAACATTAGTAACCCCAGGATCAAATCCTGAACCTAATAAAGCAATAATACCTGCTTCTTTAAAACGATCATGATATTCCCATTGCCAATGATATGAATATTTGGCCTCATCTTTAGGTTCATAATTTGCTGTATCCATATAATGCACTTTAGCTTCCAAACAAGCATTCATAATAGATAAGTCTTGATAGGGAAGCGCCATATTAATAACTATCTTTGGGTTAATTGTTTGTATCAGTTCTATAACATCATTTGTATTATCAGCATCTAATTCATAAATATTTATATTCTGATGTAAAAAGTCCCTTAAACGTTCACACTTTGATAAGGTACGTGATGCTAAATGAATTTCTGTAAATACTTCTGGTAACTCAATACATTTTTTTACGACTACACTTCCAGCTGCACCTGCTCCTATAATTAATACTTTACTCAAATAGCACCTTCGAATCTGGATTTGGCTCCCCGGGTCGGATTCGAACCAACGACCC
>CAXFGY010000053.1:0-9144 GCA_964002605.1 uncultured Candidatus Marinamargulisbacteria bacterium | reverse complement strand
TGAGTAGTACTTGTTTAAGTTGAGTGGGGTCACCAAAAATTATTACTTTTTTTATTTTTTCGATATTTGTAATTAATTGAATGTGTTTGCCTAGTGTTTTTTCTAGTATGGGAATTGTAGAGGAAATAAGATTTTTTATATCTATAATTTCTTTTTGGCTTTTTTCTTGTCTAGCAAACTGGAGTAGTTGTTTGACAACATTTTGGGCTTGTTTAGTGGCATCTAAAATAATGGAGTAGTTTTCTAGTGTTTCAGGGTTTGTTGTATCTATTTTTAGTAATTCAATTAGTGGGTTAATGATTGCTAATGAATTATTGAAGTCATGTGCAATACCACCTGCTAATCGGCCGATAACTTCTATTTTTTGGGATTGAAGTAGTTCAGGGGCATTGATAAGTTTTTGTTTGAGTGATTCTTCTTTTTCTTTCATTTGATTAAATTGCATGATGGTGCCTAATAATTGACTGACAAGAAGTATTTTTTGTTGTTCTTCGGATGATGGTGTTTTTTCTTTGTTGAAGTATATTGAAAGTACACCTAATAATTCATTGGTATTAGAATTAACAGGATATGACCAAAAAGAGTTGATATTATTTTCTTTTATTATTTGGAAGATATTATTGCAATAAGGGTGATTTATTGGATTTGTTATAATAATGGGTTTATTTAAATAAGCACAGGTATTACAAGGCCCATCCCCATTTTTAATGGGGATGGTATGTAATTTTTTCTGAAAAGATTGTGATATTTGGGGGCCTGCATATACTAATGATAATGTATTATTTGATTTTTTAAGAATATAGGAGTTGCTACCAGGTAATATCATATTAACGTATGTTATTATTTGAGATAAAGCATGTTTGGAATTATAGTCTGACATAAAGTCATGTAGGATTGTTTTGAATTGTTTAAATAGGAGTAATTCTTCTTTTTGTGTCTCTTTTTCAGTAATATCTTGCCCAACCCCAATTACACCAATAATTTTACCCTTGCTATCACGACGCGTGGTTGCATTGATTAGGAGCACAATATTTTGATTATTTTTAGTGAGAAGTGGTAACGTATAATTATCTGTTTCTTTGCCCTTTAAGGCATTGTTAATGATTTGATTGACTGCATTTTTTTCAGTTTCAGAAATTAATTCATTGACTAAGTTTTTCCCCAAAACGTCTTTTTTTGTAAACCCTGTTATTTTGGACGTTTTTTGGTTCCACTCGTTGATGTTGCCGTTGGTATCAATTCCAAAAATAGGGGCGTTGGCGGTATCGATTAGAGTGGTGAGTTCTTTTCCAATTTGAGTGGTTTTTTGTTCTTGTTTTTTGAGTTCGGTAATATCTTGTCCTACGCCAATGACTCCAATAATGTTTCCGTTGCTGTCTCGTCGTGTGGTTGCATTAATCAGTAGGATAATTTTGTGATTATCTTTTGTAAGTAAAGGGAGTGTATAATTGTCAGTTTCTTTGCCATTTAATGCATTTTTTATAATTTGATTGACTGCATTTTTTTCAGATTCTAAGATTAATTCATTGATTAAGTTTTTGCCTAAAACGTCTTTTTTTGTAAACCCTGTTATTTTGGACGTTTTTTGGTTCCATTCGTTGATGTTCCCGTTGGTATCAATCCCAAAAATAGGGGCGTTAGCTGTATCGATTAAGTTTTTATATTCGGTAATACTATTTTCTTTGTCTTGTTGTAATTGGTGTTGTTTTGTGATGTTTTTGGTTTGGCCATATATTTTGATGGGGGTGCCATTTTCATCATATTTTAAATATTTTTCTTCATAAAAGAGTTGCTGTGGGAGATGTTTAAATTCTAGTTCTAAGTCTTGTTGTTTTTTTGTTTTGAGTAGAGATGTTATTTTTTTGTTGACGATGTTTTTATATTTTGGAGAAAGTAAATTCATGAAATAATCTATGGTTATCTTTGTTGAAGGGGGTGTTTTTAATAGGCGATAGCCGTTGTTTGACCACCATACTTTGTTTGTTTTGAGATCGATTTCCCAAGAATATGATTGGGTCAGATTTTCTAAATTATTAAATAAATTGTTTTGTTTTTTTAATTCATTACTTAATGCTACTTTTTCTGATACATCCATACAAATGCCTGCCCAAAGGATTGATCCATCTGTTTCTTTTTGAGGTATGGAGTGTGCTGATAGGGTTTTGGTTATGTTGTTGGTGATAATTCGCCCTGTCCATGACCATGGTGCAAGTGTTTCTGCTGAGTCTTGAATAGATGTGTTGAATTGTTCGCTGTCTTCAGGGTGTATTAGTTCTAAAATATAATTTGCATTTTTTATTATTTTTTTTGCTTCAATACCATAAATCGAATAACATCCTTCTGAAATATATGGAAATGATGGTCTTCCTGTGGGAGTAAGTTTAAATGTATAGATGAACCCATTGATGGCCTGGTGGATGCTTTCAAGTTGATTTTTATAATTACTGAATTCATGTACGTGGTTTTCTTGTAATATTTCTGTGTTTTTTGTTGTTGTTACATCGATTAATTTAACAATTGCTATATTATCGATAAACGTTACGATACGTTTGATATAGGTTATTTCATTGGAATTAGGATTAATGATACGAAATATGAAGAGGGGTGTTTTTTGATGATTTAATGTTTTTTTGGAGTAGGTTATTAGTTGTTTTTTGTCTTCTGGGTGAGTGTATTGCCATAATGTATTTAAAAATATTTTTGGATTTGGGTTATTATTTGTTAATTTTAGAATTTCTTTTAGTGGCTTAATTGTAAAGTTTAGTTTATCTTTTACATTTAAATTTATAAATGTTTGTGATGTGGTATCAAGGTATATAACATCATAGTTAATATCTGTATTTTCAGATGTTGTAATATGGTGATATAAATTAATTTTTTCTTTTAATTGTTTTGTTAGTTTAATAGTGTCTGTGTTAGGCATTGGTTAGTTTGATTAATGTTTTACAAATGTTCGGTAGTTTTTCTGAGTTTATAGGTTTATTGGGTGTAAATGAGATGGTTTTTCCGATTGTGGTGAGACCTAAAGAGGCTAATTGGGTTCGCAATGCATTAAATAAATTTGCAGCGCCTGTATAGCTGTAGCTGCCCATGAGAGCAGTTTTGTTATTAAAAAAGTATCGATAGTCATCATTAGCGCGAGATAGCCAAGCAATGGCGTTACTTAAAACAGGTGGAATATTGCTGTTATATTCTGGTGAAATGATTACAAAGGAGTGTGCTTCTTCACAGGCAGTTGATAGTGGAGATAATTCTTTTGGAATACCAAATTTTTCTTCGGAAGGGTATGTATATAATGGTAGGTTTAAGTCTAATAAGTTGATTAAAGATACTTTTGTATTTAATAAATCTAAAGTTTTATATATTAATTCTGATAGTTCTGTTAATTTGCCTTGATCGGCGCATATAATAAGTATTTTTTTCATATCATCCATTGATAACATAATTTTAGTTATTTTTCAAAATAGTTTAAATAGTTGAATGTGTTGTATGTTTTATTTATCTAATTTCTTAAATAAAGTTAATAGTTCTTCAATTTTTGTTTCAGTAGTAACTTTATCTTGTTGAATAAAGGCCTCTTTTATACAGGCAGTGAGATGGGTTTTTAAAATTTTTAGTTCAATTGCGTGTATTGCAGACTGAATAGCGCGTGTTTGTGTGATAATGTCAATGCAATAACGTCTGTTTTGGATCATTTTTTTTATGCCATCAATTTGTCCTGATACTCTGTTGAGTGATTTGATTTGCTCTTCATGATTAGGATGACTTGCTTGACAGTTATTATTGTTTTTTTTATTTGTCATTTTTTTATTATAATAGATAGGGGGCGATAAAGGCCATAAAAAAACCAATACTATATAATAGTATTGAAAACTTTAATAATAAGTTACTCCATTTTTGATTTCGTTGACAATTTTTTGCTCTGACTGGCTCGTTTGGACAACTGATATTGTTTTGTCGATTATTATAATAACTGATCAAAATAATTATTCCAGTTATAAAAAATAATATCGTTTTATAACGTGATAAAAGTACAATCTCAGGTATTGCTGATATAATAAATGCGAGACTACTTCCTGCTCCAATTGCTATTAGAAACGCGGGCATTGCACAGCATAATAGTGTACTTGAAGCTGATATGATCATTAAGCTATTGATTATTTTTTTTATTTTTAAGTTCATCTTAAAAGCCTAACTTGCTCCAGAAAGAGGGTTTAGGTGACGTTTTTTGAGGAGAATTATAGTTTAAATTTCTTTCTATATGTATTGTTGTAATGCCATTATTTTGAATGATTTCGGTTATTTTTTTATTTGATAATGCTGAGTTTGCTAATAGTTCAATGCTTACGGTTGATTTTTCTAAATTAATATCGATTGATTTAACATCATCATAATTGTTAAATATTTTTTCTAATCCTCGGGCACAAAAATCACATACCATCCCTTTTACTTGTGCGGTCACTAATATATTTTTAGTTGCAATTTTATATTTAGGGGTTCCATATATTGTAATATTTAAACAAATAATTGCGCTTAAAATTAGTGTTATTATATATTTCATTTTCTTTCCTTTGTTTAAATTTTTTAAAATCGTTTGATTATGTTGAATAATATTTTTTTATTCAATGATAAGCCTATTTCAGTTAAGACTGTTCCTTTAAATAATCGAATTAGTGGAGTGATTTCATGATTTTGGAACTGATTATTTTTAAATTTTGAATTAATTTGAATCATAAACCAGGTATGTATAGCGTTATAATTGGCTTTGTAGGCTGCAACTCCCAAGCGCAATTTTTGATTGACTTGTGTTTGTTTTTGATACGTATATTCTCCGGAAATATCATATTGTGAAAAGTATCGGCGTGTTTCCCAATCCCCTGAAATTGTTATTCTTGTGTTAAGTTTAGTTTGTTTTTTATCCCAAATAATACCTGGTTGTGTTTTTAGATATAGATTCCCTTGTGAATATTTTGTATTGCGACGATAAATTAACTGATTAAGTTGTAAGTTAGTGAGTTGATTATTGTTTTTTCTTTCAATTGCTAACCCAATGGAATAGTTCATTTTGGGCGAGTAGTGAATATGAATTCGATTTTTCTGATCATTATTTAATTGCATGATTGTCCACCCACCTGGATACGAAATTGGTCTTGCTTGCGTGCTGTAATGATAAAGCATTAGTGTAACAATAATTAATATTTTTTTCATAAACCTTAATATACCCTAATGGGGTATTTATGGCAAAGTTTTTTTGATTTATTATTCTAATTTTTAAATAGTCTTTATTATTCTTTAGGATTATTTCTTTATTTGTAAATTTTATTATTTGGGTTAATTAGCGGCATTGAGAAATTCATAAAATAATTGAGTTTTTTCTTTAATACTTGATATTTCGACGTATTCATTGTGTGTGTGGATGTGGTTTCCGATGGGACCCATTGTATCTAGTGTGGGTAGTCCTGCATTAGAGAGCGTATTTCCGTCACATACTCCTCCAGATGATTCCCAGCTTAACTTTGGATTGAGTGTTTTCAGGGTTTTTAATAATTGTTGTGTAGAGGGGTCTAATTTTTTAGGTGGTCGATATGAATTATATTCTAATTCAATGTAGGGGTTTGAATGAATACGTGTTTTGATGTCTTGTAGTATTTTATCCATCATTTTTTTTGTTGTTGTTCGTATATTAATTTTTGCAATTGCTAAATCTGGGACTTGGTTAGTTGCTTCTCCTCCCTGTATTTGACCAATATTGATGATTCGGTTGTCATTATTGGAAAAATCTTGATTCCACTCTCGTAGGAGTTCAGTCAGTTGGATAATCGCATTACTACCTTTAAAAAAATGACGACCTGCATGTGCGGCGATTCCATGTGAAATTAATGTTATATTACTAGATCCTTTACGTTGAGATACTAATTTTTTATTGGGCAGTGTTGGTTCAAAAACGAGACCAATATTATGGTGTTTAGCATGTTCGATAAGAAGTGAGCTTGATTTAGGTGATCCTATTTCTTCATCTGCATTGATAATTACTGTCCAACCAATGTTTTTTTTGTGTTTTTTTTCAAATCTTTTGAGTCCTTGCATCAAAATAATGAGTCCTCCTTTAGCATCACATACACCCGGTCCATGTAGTAGGTCTCCTTTTTTGATACAGGTTTGAAATGGGGATTTTTCTGGATACACAGTATCGATGTGAATTGATAGTAGTATTTTAAATGATGCAGTTGATCTTTTTTGTGCAATTAGTGCCCATGAGGGTGTTTTCGTAGTGGTTCCGTCTAAATTTGTTTGAATAATTGGCGGAAGAGATTGAATGCTGGCGTGATCTGCAATTTTTTTAAAGTCACCTAATATAAGTTTAAGTGTTTTTTTGATGCCATTGGTATTTTGCCAATGGGTATTGATACTTGCTAATTCATTTAGTGCTTTTATAATTTGGGTCATATTGCTATATACCCATTTTTTAATTTATTTAATCTTTTTTTAAGATAATTAAATTTCAGCTGATGGTTGTTTTTTTGAAAGTAGTGGACTTGCTATAAATATAGAAGAATAGGTTCCGGCAAGTACTCCAATTAATAGTACAATAGTGAATGATTTGATAGTAATTCCACCAAAAAACAATAATGATGATACGACAGCTAATGTAGTAAGCGATGTGTTGATTGTTCGTCGTAATGTTTGGGTAATTGAGGTGTTAATGATTTCATTTTGTGATTTAGAGTGATGATATAGTTTTTCGTTTTCTCTAATTCTGTCAAAAATGACAATGGTATCGTTAATTGAATAGCCTAATATTGTTAATAATGCAGCAACGTAGGCGGTATTAATTTCAATATTTAGTAATGCAGTGAACGTTAATGTGATTAATGTGTCATGTGCTAATGCGATGATTGCTGCAATTCCATATTTGAATTTGAATCGGATTGAGATATAAAGTAATAATGCAATCGATACAAAAAGAATGATTGCGAGTGACTTTTCTTTTAATTCTAGACCAATTGAAGGGCCAATAAAGTCGATTTCTAATACTTCAATCACCCCATATTCTTTGCGTAATTGTGTGAGTATTTTTTTATTTTCTTCATGTTTTTGTGTGAGGGTTTTAATGATAACTTCATTGTTATTGGTAATTTGAATTGTATTTTTTGTTAATCCTAACTGGATTAATGTTTTTCGTAGAGATGCAATGAGCTGTAGATTTACATTTTTTTTATTATTGGGGTTTTTGAGATATTCATTTTCTAGATAATTAAACTTTAGAATATAAGAGTTTCCTCCTAAGAAATCAATTCCTAAATTAAACAATGAATCTGATTTTAAAGCACGATTGGATACTGTGATAATACCTATACTAATGACAATTAATGAAATTAAGAACCATAAATATTTTTTTTCTACTAGTTTAATCATGTGATGACCCTTTAAATATTTTGATATTATTTTGATGTGTCCACCCTACAATTAAATCTAAAAATACACGTGTAATGATTATTGCAGAGAACATACTGGTCAGGATACCGATTGATAGTGAAATAGCGAACCCTTTGATTGTTCCGGTTCCAAGCCAAAATAAAACAATAGCGGCGATTAAAGTGGTAATATTAGCATCGAGTATGGTGCTGAAGGCATGTTTAAATCCAGTATCAATACCAATTTTAGGATGCGCATTCGGATCATATTCTTCTTTGATTCGTTCAAAAATAATAATATTGGCATCGACAGCCATTCCCATTGTTAAGATAAACCCGGCAATGCCAGGTAATGTGAGTGTTGCATTTAATAATTTAAATATTGCTAAGGCAATAATGAGGTATAAAAATAACGTCATACTTGCAATGATTCCTGGTATTCGATAATTGAGTATCATTATAATGATAATGAGACATAATCCAATTAAAAAGGCATGTTTACTTTTGTTAATGGAGTCTTCTCCTAATGAAGGACCAACGATTTTATTGGAAATAATTTCAACAGGAATGGGAAGTGCACCTGCTTTAAGTTTAATTACAAGGTCTTTTATTTCTGGAATTGAAAAATTTCCTGAAATTTGTGCTTTCCCTCCAGCAATTGGTTCTTGAATGTTAGGGGCTGAAATGATGATTTTATCGAGTGATATGGCAAGTGGTTTGCCGATGTTTCTTTGGGTGATTTCATAGAATTTTTTTCCACCTTCTGGTGTAAATTCAATATGTACGATAGGTTGCCCAAATTCGTTTGTTCCTGGGAATGCGGTTTTTAAATCTTTTCCAGTCATAATTGTTTTTTTTGGAATAATTGGAATTTTTTTAGTAATTGCTCCGTTACTATCTCTTTCAATTAATTGGCTTAATTTAGCCTCTTTACCAGCGAGAATTTCAAGTTGTTTTGAGGTTAATTCTGTTGTATTAGAAGGCGCCCATTCTGCTTCGATGAATTCAAGTAAAGCTGTTTCTCCGATGAGTGCGAGTGCTCTTTCAGGACTTTTGATGCCAGGAAGTTCAATTGTAATTTGTTGGTGCCCTTTTTTTCTGATGATGGGTTCGGTTAAACCAAGATTATCAATTCTATTTCTAATGACACTCATAGTTCCTATAATTGTGTCGTGATCAATGGTGACTTCAGGGGTATTTTTTGCTTCTAGAGTTATATGCATTCCACCTTGTAGGTCAAGACCTAATTTTAAAGGGAGTTTGATAATGCTTATTATTGAAATAATAAGTATTATGATGATTAAACTATTTCGGAAATTAAACATTATTATAACTATTATAAACTACGTTTTCATATGGGGAAAGAATAATATATCACGAATTGAATTTTCATTTGTTAATAACATAATTATTCGGTCGATACCAATTCCTAAACCACCTGTAGGCGGCATTCCATATTTTAATGCGGTTATAAAATCTTCATCCATTTGATGTGCGTTTTGAAATCCTTTTTGCTGTGCATTTTGTTGATCTTGAAATCGGTCATGTTGTTCAATGGGATCATTAAGTTCCGAGTAAGCGTTGGCGATTTCCATCCCGTTGATAATTAGTTCAAAGCGTTCAACTAGGTCAGTGTTGTTTCGATGTCTTTTTGCACTAGTATTCTTGTTAATATTCATATTCATAATACTACTAGGTAGCCATTATTTTAGAAATTGGATGAGGTGTC
>CAXFGY010000052.1:0-9233 GCA_964002605.1 uncultured Candidatus Marinamargulisbacteria bacterium | reverse complement strand
AAAAAAATATAAAAGTGTTACAGTATAAAATTAGAATGAATTATCCAAGAATCGTTGCAATTATTTTATTACTATTATTAAGTATAGAACAAACACACTTTGCAGTTCAGATCGAAAATCCAGCTCAATTGGATTATCAATATCAAAACATAATCAAAAATTCAATTTATAAGAATGTTGATATGGGTGTAATGCTTTATCAAATTTATCCAACATATAAACGTATTTATCGAAAAAATGCTTTTCAACCCTTAATTCCAGCATCGATTATAAAAGTGTTGATTTCAAGCATTGCATTTGATCAGCTGGGTCCTTATCATCGTTTTAAAACGATGATTAGGACAGATGGTTACCAAAAAAATAATTATTTATATGGCAACATTTATATACAAGGTTATGGGGCACCTAATATTACAGTTCAAGAACTTAAAAACGCAGTATATCAACTTAAAAAGCTTGGAATTGATACGATTAAAGGTCATATTTATTATGATAACCACTATTTTTCAACGCAAAAACCTAAACATAACCGCATCGCTCGCTATTATGATGCCCCGAGTAGTGCGTTGACTTTTAATAGTAACTCAGTTGAATTTGTAATGAGTGATACTATAGTCCCTGTTTTAAAACCATCACCTAATATCAGTTATATTCGTTATAATTACACTAATCTTAACATTGATTCGACTCGAGAAATACCAGGCGCGCCTAAAATACAATGGGTTCCATATCCTTGGGGTGATGATTATCATTTAAGTGGTGTAGTAGGGCAATCTGATTTTAAAAATCACTATATAAAAGCACTTGTATCACGTCCAGGATTATATATCGCAACTGCATTTTATGATTATTGTCATGAATCTCATATTTCGATATCAGGACGTATTATTGCAAAAAAAACACCGTCTAAAACAAAAACACTTATTACGATGACAAGTCCGCCATTAAGTTCATTTATTAAACAGCTGAACCAAGAAAGTAATAATGTCATTGCTGAAAATTTAATTCAATTTCTTGGTAAAAAAAATGTAAGTACTAATAATACACTTGCGAATGGTATAGATATCTTAAACGATTATTGTATTAATACATTAAAAATTAACCCATTACATTTTATTATTGACGATGTGACTGGTTTATCATTAACCAATAAATTTAAAGCCAATGATTTCATGAAAATTTTACGGTTTATAAACAAAGACCCTAAATTGTATCAAATCATGCAAAATTCACTGGTTCAGCTGGGCGTCACACCTGGCTATCAATCTCTAAAACCACCCCTTAATATGGCTATTTACTTAAAAACAGGAACACTTGCGTATTCAGGTGTTAATACAATGGTTGGTTTTATTCAGAAAAAAAATACGAATCAACGTTATGCGTTTGTTATTATGGGTAATCGTAAAAATAAAGGGCCTATTGCCTATAAAGGTACTTATACGTATCCCATTTTAAATTGGTTTTATACGTTAATTTAATAATAAATACTGATTAAGTCTAGATTGTTATTAATCAGTGTTATTAAATACATAATTCAAAAAAAGTAAATTTTTCTAATAATTTAACATAATATATATTATGCGACATAAAATAATTAATTAAGCCTTAGTGATATTTATCAATCTAATACCAATTATGACGTTAATCCTATTTCTTATTGGATTCATCAACATCATTATTCTAAAGTTACATCACCATAATTCACTTATTATTTAAAATTAACCAAATTAAATAAAATATTAAGTAATAAAATTGTAAATCTAAGCGCTTTGAGAACATGGTTCTGTAACGAAATCCCTAATTTTCACAATTTTCACCTTTGTTATGGTGCGCTGCACCTCTTCCTCAGGGGATAAACTGCAAATTTTATGCCTTTGGTGACATCGTATTTAATCGATTTTTTCTGTTTTGAGACAGTCCTATTTCTAAAATTTTTCAAAAGAATGACTCTGTTAGAATACAATACAAAATTTCAATATATTTATTTGCAACTTTTTTATTAAAAAGTCGATAATTATAATATAAAATAATTTTGTTTAATATAAAGCACAAGGAGATAAAAAAATGATAAGAGCTTGTTGTGATAGAAATAACATATCTAATTTAGTTGATGAGCATGAGTTTCAGGTTCCAGAATGCTTACGGCGTTCACAACTAGAATCAGCGTCTAGTGCATCAGCGTCTGTTAGTCAGACACGTGTCAATACAATAAGTACGGGTTCACTTCCATCATGCAACGATAATTACAAAGCGCAAAAATTCGGCTGTTATATGTCTTCTCAAGTGGTGCAAGATTCAGGCGCAGGCAATAACTCAAGGATGAAATATGAACCACATCAAGAGTTCCGTTCAAATATAAGACGTCAAGATGTATCTTTACCTAATATTCCGTTAGGTGAAAATACATATTTTCAATCAAGTTGCGGTCTATGGAATGAACAAATTCCGATGACACTTTTGGATAGAGTAAGAGAGCAATTTTGAAAATTGCCTGAGGCGTTTGGAAAACTTCTCCCAGATTAAGAAGAGTAAGTCCTGAAAACTTTTCAAAATAATGACTCTGTTAGAATACAATATGAAATTCAAAATTCGGCCAAATGAAGATCACTTAAAAACGGTCGATTCAGTTGAAATAATTAGTAAAAACTTCAAATATACATCAATATCCTGAAATATTGCCATAAAAAATTTCTAATTTGATTGAAATAATTTTATTTTCAATAAAACCCATCATTTATGAGCCCATTGTAATACAACATAAAAATCAATATAAATAATTGTAACAATTTGCTAATATAATTGATAATATAGTAAATAATATAATTATCTTTTCTAAGGGCTGAACATGTACTGAGTCGCTGGTTCGCATATCTTCAAATTCTTTTTGTTTTCTACTTGGAGCTAAAACTAATCTAGCGCTTGACACGAGAATACGGTCCAATATTAGGATTCACAACAAAATCCACCAAAACCTTAGTCCAAGATGTATAACTACTTAAATCATCATAATATTTTCCTGCAAGTTGACGTAACTTAGGTAATCGAGAACCTGGAATAGCAGGAAAGTCATGATGCTCATTATGATAACCTACATTAAATGTAACCCAATTTAATGGTCCATAATACGAATAGGTTTCTTGTTCTGGTGTAAAGACATAATGTTCAGATATAAAATGACCTGCCACAGGATGTAAGCCCATTCCTAATAACGACCCCAACATCAAATATAACAATGCATACCATCCAAAAAAATAAACAATTAGTGTATTAAATAATAAACATGTGGTCATATTAATTATTTCCCATAGTACCGGTTTTTTGGGATAAGTTAACATCGGCCGCAATGCATAAAATAACGATTGAAAAAATAACCAGACAATTTTTCGTAACATAAAAAAGGAACGTTGACCAAAGAAACGACACTCCCACGCTGAAGGAATATCCGTATCAACGCGATCATGTCCTTGAAACTTATGATGATCAATATGATAATGCTGAAACGTAACTGCAGAAGGAAATCCAATCGGAAAATTAGCAAATAAAGAAAAAAGACGATTATGTAATGGCGATTTAAAGGCTAAATTATGAGACAACTCATGTATTGCTAACAATAACGCTTGATTAATAAACGCTGAAACACCATAAATTACTAAAAAGTAAAATAAACCATTAAATAAATGAATATTAGCTGCGATCAATAGTTGAATAATGACCAAACCCGTAACAATCCATTTCGTTTTTTTACAATATCCAAATAAATGTTTAACTTCTGGAAATTCTTTTAAAATTTGTCGACGACGCGTTCGATGCGGTTCTGGTAAGTCTGAATAATAAAAGTTTTTTTGATATAAACTATCTGTTTTAGACATTTTTTAAAAATAACATATTATTAAAATTTCAGCAAAATTTAGACGAAATACCACAATCTATGGCATCATAGTCTATTATGACAACAATTAATTGGTACCCAGGTCACATGGCTAAAGCAACACGTGAACTTAAAGGTCAACTTAAAAAAATACAATTGGTTATTGAAGTTTTAGATGCACGTATCCCCTATTCCTCTCAAAATCCAACTTTAAAAACACTCATTGAACATAAAGCACGGTTAATTCTACTCAATAAAAAAGATCTTGCAGATCCTCAGCAAACGCATCGATGGGTAGCTCAGTTTAATTACGAAAAAAATAGTCACTGTATTGCAATTAATGCATTAAAAAAACCAGATATGAAAGCCATTATTGCCTACTGTGAAACACAACTAAATATAAAAAAAACAGCTTATCAACGTCTTAATGTAATGATTAGTGGGATTCCTAATGTGGGTAAATCACAATTGATTAATCAATTGTCAGGTAAAAAATCTGCTAAAGTCGCCAATCGGCCAGCTGTTACACAACATCAACAATGGGTTCAATTATCAAACACCGTATATTTAATGGACACACCCGGTATACTATGGCCAAAATTTGAATCTGAGGAAGTTGGTGTTCACCTTGCCATAACAGGTGCCATCAAAGATCATATTTTTAATACTGAAGATATTGCTTTTAAATTACTTGAATATTTACAGCAGCACTACCCTACTTCACTGCAAAATCGATTTAAATTAACAACAATACCCTCTGATTTAATTGAATTAATGGAAGCCATCGGTCGTCAACGCCATTGTCTTGAACGAGGTGGTACGATCGACTTTGAAAAAACGTATCACTTAATATTGCAAGATTTTCGATCTGGAAAATTAGGAAAAATAAGTTTAGAACAACCTTCCATTAATAACAATATAGCGATACACTAAACTTAAAAAAAATATAAAAATATGCTATTTTTGAATTAAATGCTAACAAAAAGTATATTTTTTGTAATAACACCATTAGTCGCAATCGGCTTATTAATATGGAATAACACCATCAATAACGTAGAAAAACCAGACTATCAAATTATCAAAACTGAAAACAATATCGAAATCAGACATTATAACTCGTTATTAATTGCTGAAGTGATTGAAATAGGAGATAGAAAAACAGCAATATCTAATGGATTTAGAGTGTTAGCGGACTATATTTTTGGAAATAATATTGCTCAGCAAAAAATAAAAATGACTTCACCTGTTTCACAAACACAAAGTGAAAAAATAGAAATGACTGCGCCTGTATTACAAAAACCATTAGTGAATAGTTGGAAAATACAATTTATTATGCCTCGCAAATATCAAATTGAAACCTTACCAAAACCAAATAATAAACGAGTAAACATTATCAAACAGCAAGAAAGTAAAAGAGTTGTCATTCAATTTTCAGGTAATGCGACAAACTCTAAAATAAAACAACATGAAAAAAAGCTATTAAATTACATTAAAAACAATAATTTAAAAGTGATTTCAAATCCATTTTATGCTTTTTATAACTCACCTTGGACCCCACCTTTTTTAAAAAGAAATGAAATTATGATTCAATTAAAATAAATTGACTTTTTTTATTAATATGAAAATTAAATTACAACAATAATTAATGTTTTTTAAATAAAATTCGAATTGAATTACCCGATAACCCACCAAATGCCTGACGAATACGTTTTTCAAGATATCGTATATATTCATTTTTAATAAACTCGGGTGCATTCACTGAAAATACAATTGTCATTGGTGATATATCCGTTTGAGTTGCATAATAAATTTTTACGCGTTTGTTATATTTTGCCGGTACACTGTATGGTTTAATTGCTTGATCTACAAACTTGTTTAGCTCTGAAGTGGATACTCTTTCTTGACTTTTTGTAATAATAGATTGAATATTGGATAATAATTTTCCTAAATGATGATGTTCTTGAGCTGAACCAAAAATAAACGGAAAAGACGCTAATTGGGGTACGCCTGTTTTAATCATCGTTTCATAATCTCGACGTATTTGATCTGTTTTTATACTCATTAAATCCCATTTGTTTACAAAAACAATTAAATTTTTGTATGCGTTTAATACCGTGTTAATAATTTTTTTGTCTTGCGTGCTTAGTCCTTTTGTTGCATCTAAAACAACGACTACTAAATCTGCTTGATGAATGGTTCTTTCTGTACGATTAATCGAAAAAAACTCTATTGAATCTGCCATTTTTTTTCGTTTTTTAATACCCGCTGTATCAATAAAACGAAAATATTGTCCTTGGGTTTTGTATAGTGTATCAACTGTATCTCTTGTGGTGCCTGCAATATCAGAAACCAATGCTTTATCTTGGTTAATAATGGCATTAAATAATGACGATTTCCCAACATTAGGACGACCTACAAATGCCACTTTTACAGCTTCTTTATATTTATTTTCGTTTACTTCATACGTACTAATTCCAATAAAAATCCATTTTAAAAGAGTATTAATACCACGTTTATTGACTGATGATATGGCTAAATATTCACTAAATCCTAATTTTCTAAACTCATCTAAATATGATTCTCCTGAACGATCATCTACCTTATTAATTGCAACTAAACAATCAAGACCATTTTTAAATAACCACTTTGCTATGCTTTTATCTAATGGATGTAAGCCTGTTTTATAATCTACCATTAAAATAATCTTACTGACATCTTTTAGTAAAATTTTAACTCGCTTTTCTATATCTGATTGAAAAGACATTGATTTACCTTGACCTTCTAAAAGACCGCCAGTATCAATTAACATGACATGTTGATTTTTATGGCTTAGTGGGTACTCTAAGATATCACGTGTTACTCCAGGTTCATCATATGTTACTGCTTGCTGGCGATTAAGTAATGTATTGATTAATGTTGATTTACCAACATTGGGTCGGCCAATGATGGCAATTTTAGGGTAGTTAGCCATATATTTTTTAATTCGTAATTTTGATTACGTTATGTGTTATTTATCCTAATGCTTGATCAAAGTCTGCTTTAACATCATCAATATGTTCTAAACCAACTGAAACTCGAACCATATCGGGTTTAACTCCTGCAGATAATTGATCTTGCTCATTTAACTGAGAGTGCGTTGTAGATGATGGGTGAATGACCAGTGTTTTGGCATCACCGACATTGGCTAAATGACTGGCTAAAGTTACTTTTTCAATAAATTGTTTACCTGCTTCGTATCCCCCTTTTACACCAAAAGTAAAGACAGATGGAAATTGTCCATTTAAGTAGCGTTGTCCATTTTCATAACTCGTATGATCAGAAAAACCAGCAAAATTGACCCATTCAATTTTAGAGTGATTTTTTAACCATGTTGCTAATTCTTTTGTATTATCGACATGTTTAGTCATCCGAATGGGTAATGTTTCAAACCCTTGGATAAAATGAAATGAGTTAGCAGGGCTCATGGCCATACCAATATTTCGTAATCCATGAACACGGGCTTTAATTGCAAATGCAATATTCCCTACCCCAGGAAAATTACCAAATGTATCCCATAGCTTTAACCCATGATAGCGTGGATCTGGGTCAGTAAATTCTGGAAATCGGCCAGAAGACCAATCAAATGTTCCTGAATCAATTAAAACACCACCGATTGAGGTTCCATGACCGCCAATCCATTTGGTTAATGAATGAATAATAATATCAACCCCATATTGTTTGGGCTGACATAAAGTGGGCGCAAATGTATTATCAATCATTGTTGGAATATGATGTTCTTTGGCAACACGAGTAATGCCTTCAATATCTAAAATATCTCCTTTGGGATTACCATAGACTTCAAAATAGATGCATTTTGTATTGTCTTTGATTAATGATTTGACCTTATCTGGTGTCATGTCTTCTACAAAATCAACCTCAATTCCAATACGTTTTAATGTATAACGAAATTGAGTATCTGTTCCACCATATAATGATGATGATGCAATAATATGATCACCCGCGCAGCATATAGTATGGATTGCTAAAAAAATGGCAGACATGCCACTTGCAGTACATACGGCACTTGTTCCATTTTCTAAAGCAGCGCAACGCTTTTCTAATACGTCCGTTGTGGGGTTCATGATTCGCGTATAAAT
This sequence comes from uncultured Candidatus Marinamargulisbacteria bacterium, assembly GCA_964002605.1. GTDB lineage: Bacteria > Margulisbacteria > Marinamargulisbacteria > CAXFGY01 > CAXFGY01. The sequence continues at coordinate 1,229 of CAXFGY010000052.1, read as the reverse complement.
ATTACCGAATTCTTTTAAACCAAATAAATTAGCGGCATGTTCGGTATCTTTAAACACATAACTGGTTGTTTGATAAATTGGAACTGAGCGAGATCCTGATGTGGGTTCAACATCATAACCTTCATGTAATGCGATTGTTTCTAAATTTTTTGTCATTGTAAAAAACTCCTTAATTTTTTGTAAATTGTTCAATAATCTTAATATTATACCATAATTTTACTGAATATTATTTGTTTTTATGGTAAGATTTTTTTGATATAAAATGAAAAAAATAAAATTAATTAATGCATTAAAAAAAACAGCACGAGATCTTGATAAAGGGTGTGATTACGAATGGGGTCACATGGGACGTTGTAATGCAGGGTGTTTAGTACAAAACCTAATTGACAAAACAGATAAACAAATCAGTAACATGTTGAATAATCAACTTGATGAATGGTCAGAGTATGCCAAAGAATATTGCATTGGAACCAATGATAATGTTCAAGATTTATTTGATCGTTTACATTCATTTGGTTTATCCCATCAAGATATTATTCATTTGGAATATTTATCTGATCCCAATATATTGAGTCAAATGTCAGAGAATAGACGTTATTTACAAAAAAACAATGCCCAAGATGTGAGTGATTATATGAGATGCTTTGCGAAACAATTAGAATCTGTTTAAGGAGTATTACTTAGTTCCTGAGATAGTTTTTTTCAAGATACTAGCTACCACTTTTTTAGATTCTTTATACATTCTATTCTTCTTTGTATAATTCTTGAATTCTTGCACTGGTTCTATTAGACTTGCTGTAATAGTAAATAATCCAAGAGAAATTGCGAATGGTAAGGCAGGAGGAGAGTTTATAGCACCCCCTATGAAAATAATTGAAGCAAATACACTCGCAACTACAGGTAATGTAGTTAGTAAGATGGACTTCCTATCATGAAGAGTTTTATAAATGTTATGTTCAATTTTTTTAATTATTTTAGATATGGTTTTTTTATTACTTATAGAAGTTGTATCTATTGCTTGTTCAATTACTTTTAAAACACCTAATAATGCCGGATCAGCCGGATCAATATCATCTAACGGATAATGAGCTTGTCGTCCCCCAACTCGTGTTGGTGTAGCTAACACATCTATTATGTTAACATTACCGTCTTTTTCAACTAATTGGATATTAGAATTATTTTGATCTAGTGGATTATTGTTAGCAGGATCTTTATAATTTTTTGTAAAT
>CAXFGY010000051.1:0-9550 GCA_964002605.1 uncultured Candidatus Marinamargulisbacteria bacterium | reverse complement strand
TTGCATTATAACCATTAATATCATAACCATTAAGATCATAAGCATCGCCATCTTTTGTTAATGCATTTGAATCAAACTCTGTACCGGTAACTTGATGAATACCAAAATTATCAAACCCATTCGCATCATAAGTAGCAGCAATCATAAATGTATGAGAAAACGTATTAGAGCCATCAATTGTATAAAAATCATTACCATTATGAATAATGAGATTATTTCCATCAACTAATATATTAGTTGTATCGGCATATAGCGTTCCTACATTTTTCTGAGTAAAATTAGATGGATTATTAGACGCACTTAAATGATAAGTATCATCATTTTTAATAATTACGGTATTTCCTAAAGCATCATGAAAAAGTTGAGAAACATCAGTTTCAGAATCAGTCCAAGTCGTTCCATCCGTACTGTGAAGTAAACGCCCCGTATCAGTTAATGCCCACATTTGATCCGTTCCACTACTAGTAGTGGATCCACCGATATCAATAATATTTTCATTATTAAATGCATTAATATGTATCATGGAATCTTTTGAATTCCCGATCCATAATTTACCATCTGCACTGCGAGCTAAATTGGTTGAAGATAAAACTAACATTTCATCATTAGAACTACCTGAAAGAGCTGGGTCATATTGATTTGCAGAGTCAATAATATGAGTTCCTCTAAGATTCATAGAACCATCTTCAGCTTTAATAACAGCACCTTGATTGGTCATAATGATCGAGTCTATTTTATCACTATTGGACCCACCCAGATATACATACGCTGAATCACTTCCTGGTGTTCCGCCAAAAATAGTTTCAGAACCAGCACCATAAGCAAATAGTTGACCACGATCATCAATCATGACATATGAATTATCAATTGCATAAACTGACTTTACAGATCGTACAAAGGATGAATTAATACCGGTTGTGTTATTACTACCTGTTAAGGCTACAAAGTTACTATATGTTTGCCCATTAAGCGTTCCTTTAAAATATAAAGTCCCATCATGAACATAAAATTGGCCTAAATCATTTATCGCTGATTGTCCGGTTGTGGCAATAATATTTGAAGATATCATTGCTAAAAATATTAAAACTAGAACTAAAGAAAATAGTAATTTAAATGGTTTAAATATCATATTTAAGTTGTCACCCCCTTTATTAAATTTATAAAAATCAAAACTTAATTCAATATAATTATTTAATTATAATTTATATTCAATGTATTAATGATCTTTATAGGTTAATGTTAGGGTGTCAGTATACGTACCGGCCATTTCCATTACATTACTATCATCTTCAATATTTACAAATAACTCAAACTTTGCGTCTGTTGCAGAACTAGCAGAAGATCCACCACCTGCAATTTTTAAAATTGTAACGCCAATAATTCCTGCAGCATCTAATGCCGCTCGATTACCCGCAGCACTTGCTAAATCACTTGAACTAAACTCATATGTTTCATCAATACCAACACCAATATCTCCTTCTTTAGAAATATGAATGCTATATGGTATGGCAACCTCTCCATCCGGCGTTAATGCACTTACTCCTGTTGGTTGTAATACACCCCCTTCAGCAGAGTCAATTGAAAGTTCAAAGCCATCACGCGTATTATTTCGAACGTAAAAACGACCTAATTTAGTATCACCTGCTTTGGTGATTTTAGATGTTTCAACTAACGTTTTAAAGAAACTATCTCGTTCAACTGAATGTGTCATCAAAAATGTTGCTGTTACTTCAGCATTTTGTATATTAACATGTTGATTGGCATTTGCAAGAATTTCATTTGGAGTTATAAAACTAACCACACTAACTATTAAGGCTAAAATTATAATTTTTTTAATCACTATGCTCCCCCCTAGTACAATTATAATATCAAAACGTGATAAAATAATGAGAATTGATGAATGTACCTCCTATTTTAATTTTTTATAAAACGACAAAAAACACAGCTATATTATCTATAGTGTGTTTAGTTAAACTAACCATGTTTTTCACGCTTCATATTATATAGATACCCAGATTAATGTTTTTTTAAACATTTAATTTTTTAAGAGCGATAAATGGTTTAAAAAATAAATCCATTATTATTGATCTGTATATGTGATGGTTAATGTATCTGAGTAGGTACCAGACATTTCCATTACTTTGTCATCATCAACGACTTCAATAAATAAAGAGAACTCTGCATCTGTACCTGAACTAACAGAATCTCCTGCAGTTGATAATATAAATACTTCGTTAGTTAGATCATTAGATGCATGTTCGAAATCAGAATCAATTCCAGTACCAACGTCACCTTCTTTAACAATTTTAATATTATAAGGGATTGCAACTTCACCATCATTACCTTGTGAACTTGGTCCAGAAGGCACCATTAAACCTTCTTCAGAGCTTGTTATCGATATAGAAAATCCATCTCTAGTATTGTTTCTAACAAAAAAACGACCCAGTTTAGTTGTGCCTGCCTCTTTAATATCAGATGTTTCAATCATTGTTTTAAAAAAGCTGCTACGAGATACTGAATGGCTTAATTCAAATACGCCTGTAACAGATTCATTCGTTACATTAGAATATTCTGCAGCAGTTATTTTAGTAGATAGTGGAATGAATAATATTATTATTAATAAGAGTAATAAATAGTATAAAAATTGCTTTATCATTAGGACCACCTCCCTTAAAAGAGAAATAATACTCTTAAAATACAATATTTTATAAAATGTAATTTTTTTGCATTAAGCTCTAAAACATTGAATATTTAACTATATGGTGATGTTAAAAATTTAAATAAGATATGTCACATGTAAAACATGTAACATTTACTAATCTAATTTAGTATTTCTTTTATTATTTTTAAATATACCCAAATTTAAATAATTTTAAACATATTTATATCAATAAAAAAAATATAAAATAAGAAAAAATACTAGAATCATTAAAATAATAGAAAAGAAAAAATAAACTATTATAAGTCTTCATAAGTTAATGTTAAGGTATCGGTATAAGTACCGGCCATTTCCATAATATTAGAGTCATCTATAACAGAAACATAAAGTGAAAACTCAGCATCAGTTAGAGAACTAACAACAGTTCCTGCACGAGTTAAAACTGATACAAAGTCCGCTGTAAGATCATTACTTTCATGTTCATAATCAACATCAATGCCTTCTCCTACTTCTCCCTGTTGAATGATCGTTAGATCATAGGGTATTGCAACTTCACCATCTAACATAGATGCACTTGTTCCCGTTGGTGCTAAAACGCCATTTTTGTCACTAGAAATAGTTAATTTGAATCCGTCCCGTGTATTATTTTTAATAAAAAAACGTCCTAATCTAGTTTGCCCTGATTGTTTAATTAATGACGTTTCGACAATTGTTTTAAAAAAACTAACGCGTTCAACAGTATGATTTAAATGAAAAGTTCCTGATACAGAAGAGTTGATTACATTTTGGTATTGCGCAGCACTAATTGGATTAACACAAAAAAAGATAATAATAAGTAAAAATAAAATTCTCACTAAATTCCCCCCAAGAAAATATATTTTTATAAAATATAGTAAATTTATCATATTTTTAATTTATTTAGATTTGGAATACAAAATATATCTAATTATATTCTGTATTATATGTATACCCATATTTAAAAATTTTTAAACATTTAATTTCTAATGATTGAAAATAGAGACTTTATCTAAACTGGGACTGTTGTAAAATAGAAAAATTTGATCGATTGCGATGTCGCCAAAGGCATAAAACTTGCAATGTATCGCCTGAGGAAGTGGTGCTGCGCGACATAACGAAGGTGAAAATTGTGAAGATTAGGCATTTAGCAACAGAGCGAAACTATAAAATTAACGGTGAACAATTGATTAATCAATTATTTTAAATTACTATAATTAATGTAGATGTCATTCAATTAAAAAATTAATAAAATATAAGGAATAGAATTAATGAATAATTCATTATGCTATAAAATTATAATTATTATATTTGCTTTTATATTGCTTTTTGAAAAAAAACAATTAATTGCTACAGAAAAATTTATTGTAGAAATTAACGTTCCTCATAATAGTTTTTTTTCAATTGAAAAATATTTTTCTGCAATTAAAAAAGGTAAAAATATTCTAGGGCGGTTTTCATTTAAAAATAATACTCAAGATGGATTTAAATTAAGTATTATCAGTACAAATGGGGGGAATTTAAAATCGAATGATATTAGTGAAGATATATTTTCAATTCCTTATATTTTAACATTAAATCCAATTGATAAATCACTTGATAATAGTGTTGTTGAAGTATTAACACCTGATTTGCATCCTAATATTGAGGTGCCATTTTTATATTTGACGGGGTCTGCTCAAGAAATGTCTTATGGATATTATGAAGTTGCAATTTACATAGAAGATACGACGAATGCATTAGAAATGGCAGGAAATTATCAAGATAGTATAATGATTAAATACTCGGATTTATAAAAAATGAACATCAAACAATCAATAATAATTTTAAGTATTTTTTTTATTCCCATTTTTTGTTTTGCTCAAAATATGGATAAAACGATAGATCGTTTTTATGTTAACTATAATCATCCAATAATTAGACAGGGAGCTAATTTATTGGGAACAATTATTCTTCAAAATAATAATAATGAAGGGTTTACCTTAAAATTAGTTAGTGAAAATGGTGGGGTTCTTAAAGTAAATAACTCAACTCATGGTAGCAATGATATCAATTATTATATTACTTTTGAAAGAGGAACTGGTCGAATAGGAAGTGGAGTTGGATTAAACGAAAATGAAAACTGGGAAGGCGTAGAAGCAGAAATGCTTACAGATTATATTATTTTACAGACAACTAATCAAACATCATCAACAGATATCGCAATAAAAGTATATTTAAATATAGATGAAGACGTTAGTGATCTTTTAATGGCGGGTAATTATCGAGACGAAATTGAAGTGATTTATAATAATAATAATCCATTATAAATAATGGAAAAGGAAATTTAATATGCAAATTATATTAAAAATATTATGTTTATTACTATTATCATTAAATACATATGCGAGTTATTATGTAACTTTAAAAGATAATGCATTTAATCCTGGTAAAGGGAAGTCAATATTAACCATGTTTATCACTAATGAATCCAATTCAATTAAAGCCATTGAATTGATCCCAAGTAGGCGTGATTTAAGCCCAAATGGTCAAGAAATTAATACAGAAACAGATGATATTATTATTATTCCATCTCAGGTTATTATCCCACCAAAAGGAAAAGGTAATAATGAAAAAGCAGTGAGTATACGTTGGGTTGGAACCAAAGTTGTTCGTCAAGAATTATCTTATCGTATTAATATTGATGAAGTTGATGTCGGACGTAAACAAAAAGAAAATACTAAAATGATTCAAACTAAATTACGATTTATTAAGTCTATTTATGTTGCGCCTAAAATTATCAAAGAATCAATCAGGCTTCTTAAGGGAAACAGAATAATTACAAAGGATGGATCATCTCGATTACAATTAAAAATATTAAATAATGGAACAGTACATACAATTTTTCATAATATGGTTCTTGAATATAATACTGTAGGTAAAAAAATAGCTGCAGTTAAAATTAACGCTTCTCAAATTGAACCATTTAAAGAATCGGTGAATATTTTACCAGGACGAAGTATTGAAGGATGGATTCCTTGGCCAGATAATATTAGTGAATCAGTAGAGCGGTTTAATTTATTGACTTTTAATGTTGAAGATGAGAAACAAGAAAAAAAGAAGAAAAAAAAATAAACAAATATTATTAATCTAGTTTACGAATCAATTGAATAGGAGGTAACTTTAAATAGCCACCTTCATTAAATTGATCATCAGTTAACTCTAATAAATAAGGATCTGAATTATAATCCACCACTTTAATTAAATAGGGTTGTTTCTTATCAATTTGAAATTCAAAACCACCTTTACTATTTGTGAAGAAAAGATTAGTTTCATTATCTTCCATTCCAGTAACTTCTAAATACATTAAGCTAATAGGGGCATTATCTTGATCAATTAATTTTCCAAAAACAAAAAGAGAAGATTTTTTACCAATATATTTGTAATAGCCTCGGCCATACTCAGGGAGTATATTGATATTAACTTCGGTAATATCAATACTATTAGGTAAATTATCAAAAGATAGTGTTAAGGAGTTTTCTTTGCTAGGTGTTAAAATACCTAATCCCATTGGGCCTAAGGCATCTAGTGGGTACATATCATTGACAACAACAAGAGTGTCTTTTAATAAAGGGTGTTTACGAAGAATTGTAATAGATTTTTGTTCGGAGGTAGGCCCAATTGCTAAATGACGACCCACTGCATATAAAGTAGTTCTAACTTTAAGATTATTACTATTATCAAATTCACCTGAAAATTTCTTTGAATAACTGAAAGAAGATTTTGTTCGTGAATTACTTAAAGAACTACCTAAAGATAAGGAGTCACCTGAAGCGGATGTTGAATATGTTAATGAATTTTTAAATCCACGAGATGAATTCGAGAAATTTAAATTTGCTTTATCAGAATCAAACGAAACAGACATTGCGTTTTTGTCTAAGCTAACTAATTGAATTACACTATTATATAGTAATGTATTACTAGCAGAACTATAATTAATATTTAAGTTTCCTGGATAATTTTGAGCATTACGCTGATAACTAAAAGATAAATTAAAGCTAAAACCAGGTAATGTTACTAATTCTTTGTCTCCCATTTCATGTGAAATACCAAGATTAAGTATCATATTTTCTTGAAATGAATAGGCTGTCATAAATGTGTTTTTAAATGAATATGCTTTACTATCTCTAATTGTTAATGATTGAGATAAAATAAATGGAAATTTTAAAAATCCAAACTGTTTAAACTGAAAGATATTATCAATAGAAGTTTTCCCTGTACGGGGATTTTCTTCAAGAGGAGTAACTGCAGGTGAAAATGATTTATAATAAGGATTTTGCTTACTGATTGATATTGCCCATTTTTGAAAATTATCAAAATGCTTATGAACAGGAATTGGAATTTGAATTTTTGCCCGTTTACCAATATAGGGAGATCCTTTTATATGAGATTGAATAAAACTACCAGTAATAATTCCCAATAAGGTACCTGTCCGAAAGGTATAATCAAGCTCACGTAAATAGGGTGAATAAGAAAATTTCGTTAAAGCTGTAATATTTGATAAGTATCGTGTTAAAGAAAATAAACCTAACTCATTTTCAATAAATAAAAGTTGATCATCAACATTAATACGTTGAGAAAAATCATTAGTTTTTAGAATTTCTGTCGCTCTATTGTCATATGTTCCAGCAATAATTTTGAATCTATTTTCTAATGGTTGTAATAAATTTTCAGCTTTATAATTAGAAAAAGAATATTTTTTAATAATTTCTTTTTTTTGTGTTAGTAAATCTTCTTTTGGATTTAAAATTAACTTGTTGTTTAATTTAATTTCTTGAGAGACTATTTGCATATTTAAAGTGCTTAATTCATTTTTATTATTTTTTAAAATTAAAGTACGATAATTATTTGATTGATAATCTGATTCAATTATGTATTCATTAAATTTATAAAATAATTTTAAACCTTCTAAAGATTGATATAAATCAAAACTAGATATTAAATCTTGAACACTTGTTTCTTCTAGTTCAAGTCTGATTTTATTTAATCCACTTCCTTGAGGAAAATTTCTGACTTTATATTTACCTTTAAATAAATCTTTAGTATTTGTAAGTTTATTATTTACAAAAATTGAGAGTTTTGCATTTTTATTAATTTCAAAAGAATATTGTTTAGATTTTTTAAACTTTGAGTTTAAAGAATTACTAAAAGTGGTATTAAAATTAATACCAAAAAGTGGTTTTTCTTGCAAAAATCCAATTCGTGTAAAATATTTATCTGTAAAGAAAAAAGAATTAAGTTCCAAATATTCAAAATAATTATCATTATCTTTAAATTTATAATTAGAATCAATAAAAATATTACCAAATGCAAAATGATTATCAATTGTAAAATGATTAGAATTAAAAGACTCATTACTTAACATATAATTAGAATTATTGCGTTCAAAAACCATATTTGAATATCCACTAAAAAAAGAAGGTTTTAACTTACTTGAAGCGATTTGGTTAGAGAAAAATTGATCACGATTAAAATCAATAATTTGAACGTCTCGTAAATTTTCAGGAGTTGTAATTTCTAAAACTCCAGATGATGCTCTAAGAAAATAAGAAAAATTATTTTTTTCTAACCATTGATCATTTACAAAATCAATATTTTTAAGATTTTTTTTTATTTTTTTATTTGCTTTCTTTTTTAAAAAAGGCTTAATAAAACTTAAAAAGTCATCTTTGTTAAATTTAAAAAAACTAGTTATTGTATTTGTATTGAGTATAACAGTACCTCTTAAAATAGAGTCAACCATTACACTAACTTCCATTTCAATCGGTGTTTCTTTTGGTTTATTAATGCCAAATAATTTTTGATATAATTCTTGTTCACTTAATGTGTCTGGGTCTACATAATCGTCAGTAACGTTTTCTTTTAATTGATTACTAGTGACACCTTTATTTTTTAATTTTGCTTTTTCAATACGATCTTGAGCTATTTTAATTCGCGCACGTAAAATTTCTAATCGTTCTTCAATAGATATCTGAGATTGATTTGCGTTTACAGATGACTGGATTAAAGGTTGATTTATATTAGCTGGAATATCAATAGCTAAGCTTGAATTTTCAGCGTAAGTAAAATGAAAAAAAATAAAAATCAAAAATAAGATATTAAAAAATATCTTAATTAAAAGAACATCAAAACTAGCTATTAACCTAATAAGATTATTCATGGATCCCATATTGAGAAGTTATATACAAAATATAAATTCAACCTTATATTAATTTTGAATATCATCATTGAGTTAATACCCTTTTTTTTAAAAAAATAAACTAATTGGTCCCTATAATTAATTAAAAGTATTATTTGAAAATATTATAATTTATTTAATTTTAAAAAGAGTACTCATGTTAAAAAATAATTTTTTAATAAAAGATAAAAAAACTGAGCCAAAAAAAGCGATAAATAATAATAAAAAACTTAAAATATCAGTAATGGTAAATAATTGAAAAAAAATAGGTTCTGAGTTATAACTTTTTGGTGTAACAATAAATTCAGAAATTAATGGTAATTCAGATTTCAATAAAGGTTCATTTTTAAATTCAGTAGTATGGTTATTATTTGATTGATTTTGAAGTGTTATTTTAGTTTTAGGCATAGTGCTTACGTTGCTTTGTGGTGTTGTTATTGGGGGTGCGGTTCGTTTTGATTGTGTTGTCATTTTAGTATTACCTTGAATTTGGGGTGGTAGTTTAGTTTCAGGAATAGTGCTTGCGTTGCTTTGTGGTGTTGTTATTGGGGGAGGTTGTATTTCAGATTGCGTTGTCATTTTAGTATTAGCTTGAGTTTGAGGCGTTATTTTAGTTTTAGGCATAGTGCTTACGTTGCTTTGTGGTGTTGTTATTGGGG
>CAXFGY010000050.1:0-9603 GCA_964002605.1 uncultured Candidatus Marinamargulisbacteria bacterium | reverse complement strand
ATAAACACGTTTCATCCCCAATGTATAAGATTGCCAGAAATAAATGAAATTATCTAATAAATGATGAGATTCTTTATTAATGCTGATACGGCTTGTCATATGAGAAATAAAATGCGTTTGGAGATAATCTAAATTAAAAATTAGTCCTTTTATTAATATAAAACTTAATACCGCAGATCCACCATAAATGACGTAGCGATAAGAAAAAAATGGGGTTAATGGAAATCGCCATAAAATAAGTAAAGCAGCTAAAACAACTATGCCTGAATAGGGATGAGTCAGTACCATTACTCCTAGTAAAAGACCAAACCAAAATAGTTGCTTAGGTTGATTATTTTGAACAGCTTTAACAAGAAAATATAATGACCAAATTAATAAGATTAATACCATACCTTCTGGACGTCCCCATCGAAACGTCACAACTACTATATTAGTCGTCAGAAAGGTTAATAGACCCGCTGTAATAACTAATTTATTTTGAGTGATTTGTTTGAATAATTGATACAATCCAATAATACCGGCTAATCCTAAAACAACGCTTAAAGAGCGCACTACAAACAATGAAGTCCCGAATAGTTTCATCCAGCCTGACAATAAAATGTAATAAAAAAAGAACAGTTTATATTGGATTGTAGAACTTAAATGATAAGGATTATTTCCAAATTGATCATACGCATAAAACGCGTTCCACCCTTCATCCATTGCAATCATCGGAATGGAATCTAACTTTAAAAAGAAAATAAGCAAATATCCGATACTAAATAGAAATAAAACCGGATGCTTCATTTATTATAGATTACCATACTTTGTTTGTTTTTAAAAAAACTTAACTATGTTAAAGTTAAGTTATCTTATGAAAAGTAAAAAAACAGCTATAATTATAGGTGCTGGGCCAGCTGGATTAACAGCAGCCTATGAACTTTTAAAAAAAACAAATATCAAGCCTATTATTTTTGAAAAATCTTTAGAAATTGGAGGTATTTCTAAGACAATAAATTATAAAGGAAATCGGATTGATATTGGTGGACATCGGTTCTTTTCAAAATCAAAAAAAGTTATGGACTGGTGGCAAGAAATTTTACCTTTACAAGGGGCGCCTTCTAAAGACGATATCATACTAAATCGTAAAATCCTTTTATCTAAAGAAAAACACGCTCCAGACCCTGAAAAGGAAGATAAAGTAATGCTTGTTCGCACTCGATTGTCTCGTATATTTTTTTTGCGATCTTTTTTTAACTACCCAATCGCTTTAACATGGGAAACACTTAAAAACTTAGGTATAATAAAAACTATTCAAATTAGCTTAAGTTACCTTAAAACAAAACTGCTACCCACAAAAAAAGAAAATTCATTGGAAGACTTTTTAATTAATCGATTTGGTAAATCATTATATCTCCTTTTTTTCAAATCTTATACTGAAAAAGTGTGGGGCTTACCCTGTACAAAAATTAACCCTGATTGGGGAGCCCAGCGTATTAAAGGTTTATCTATAACGACTGCTATTATTCATGCATTAAAGCGATTTTTTTCGCAAGATCAGTCTATTAATCAAAAAAAAACTGAAACATCTCTAATTGAAAAATTTACTTACCCTAAGTTAGGACCAGGCCAATTATGGGAAGAGGTTGCAGAAAAAATAATTGAAAAAGGCGGTGAGATTTTTTTAAATCATGATGTCGTTAGTATAGATTTGCAAAATGATACTATTCAGACAGTATATGTTAAAAATAAATCAAATGACAAAATAATAACTTATAATGGAGATTATTTTTTTTCTACAATGCCAATTCAAACTCTCATAAATTCAATAAACAATATTATACCACAAAATGTTAAACGTATTGCTAATGGATTAAAGTATCGTGACTTTATTACAGTAGGTGTTCTTCTAAAAAAAATGAAATTAAAAAACACTTCTAAAATACCCACAATTAATGATTTGGTACCAGACAATTGGATATATATTCAGGAAAAAGATGTTCATATTGGCCGCCTGCAAATATTCAATAACTGGAGCCCTTATATGGTAAAAGATCCTAATACAGTTTGGCTGGGTTTAGAGTACTTTTGTAATGAAGGTGATAAATTATGGAAGATGTCAGATAAAAGTTTTGCTGAATTTGGTATAAATGAACTTATTAATATTGATATGATCAATAAATCAGATGTATTAGACTCTGTTGTGATACGAACGCCCAAAGCATACCCTGCTTATTTTGGTACATATAATGAATTTGATGTATTGAAACAATTTATAGATTCGATTAAAAATTTATTTTTAATTGGTCGAAATGGTATGCATCGTTATAATAATGCTGATCATTCAATGTTAACAGCAATGACTGCAGTTGATAATATAATTAATAATATCACGTCAAAAAATAATATATGGGAAGTCAATACTGAAAAAGAGTATCATGAAAAAAAGAGCAATTAAAATATCAATCTAATTTTTATATTACAAATTGAACATTTACTCTCATATCTTTTTAGAATTCTATTTAATAATAAACCCATTAATATCATTAATTAAAATGCTTTAATTTGTTAATACCGACATGAGTAGTGTATACAGCAAACATAATAGGGATTGCTTCTATATACATTCTAGTTCTTACACACCCTTGAAATATAAAAATATGAATACTATAGAATGCAATTATCAATAAATATAAACTCAATTTTTCTTTTTTATGGTTTGAATAAAGTAGTAATAATGCGCCTAAAAATCCAAGTGGCATATATAAAATATATGGCACTGTATATAATAAATTTTTAAATTTACTTTCTATATCTGCATCATCTAAGCGCCAATCAAAAAACCGATATGTTTTCCATCCTATATTTTTCAGGACTTGTGTTGGATTATTTTTAATAAAATCAATCATATAGTTGAGTAATATTTGATTTTCTTCTTCCTTAGTTTCAGCGCCTCCAAATTTTTGAATGATGGTGTTTGGTATATTTATAGCTTCTAACCAACCTGAGTGATTATGTTTCTGAGCCAATTCTGGTATATACTCATTGTTCCCCATTACCATATTTGCAATTCCATTATTTGCTATCATTCGTATATTAAAATAGCTATTCACTCCTTTTACTAATAAAAAACAAAATGCAAAAATAAAAACTGAATAAACTATTTTAATAAGAGCTTCCTTAGGACGATTTTTTTTATAAATGAATCTGAGTATACAGCCTAAAATTAAAATAAATAATCCAATAATATATGGACGAAATAAATATGCAATAAGACTTGCAACACTTGCCCAAGTGGCCCTTTTTTTAGATAACGGCTCTAAAAACCAATGATATACTTCAACAATCCACCAAGTGGTCACCATAAACGCAACACTAAATTGGGGTTGAAATAGTGTGGCTGAAAAATAATACGGCATAAAGCCAACGCCAATAACAGATATCCATTTTAACGATGATCGATACCCTAATAATGTGGATAGCCGATACACACAAATTCCACCTAAAGAGGCAACCGCACAATGCATTAACACATAAGTTATATAGTTATTAAAAGTCAAGATATGAACAAGTTTAGAAAACAGCATATAACCAGGATAGTGATAGCTAACGACAATGCCGCCAACTGTGTATCCCGTACTTAATGCGATAGGTAAAACATTAAAGTAACTTAGAAAGATAATTCCTACTCTAGGAATTAACCAAATTAAATAACTCACAATTAAGGGGTTATCTGTTAGTCTTCTAAAATGATTTTTAATACCATCAATTAACATAAAATAATTATATCAGAAGTTAAATACTATATAAAAATAAAATTTGATAATTTTTATTTCAATTCATTTAAAGGTGATCAAGTATATTCTGCTCTTTCTAAAAAACATCTTTTTTTACTCAAAAAACTTATACTTGTTTATTTTATATTGAACTTTACTTAAAGTTAGTTCAAAATATAGTCTATGACAATATCTAAAAGTAATCATAAATTAACATTATATCATTTTGATATGTGTCCTTTTTGTGTCAAAGTTAAAGACTTTATGGATCAAAATAATATTCAAATCCCAATGAAAAACATATTAATGGATTCCCAAGCTAAAGCGGAATTACTTGAAATAGGTGGTAACACACAAGTGCCTTGCTTGGTTATTGATGGTAAGGCTCTTTATGAGTCAGATGATATTATTGAATGGCTGCAGCAACATTTTGTATAAAACTTAAGTAATTAATGATTAATCATATTAAAACGACTATAAAATCCATTATACCTGATGCTGAAATATACGTTTTTGGAGAAGACGGCGAACATTTTGAGGCCCTTGTTATTTCAAAAGAGTTTATTGGTAAACCTTTAATTAAACAACATCAACTGGTGATGAATGCGCTTAAATCTGAATTTGGTTCGAATCAGGTCCATGCACTGGCTTTAAAAACGTTTACACCTGAAAAATGGAATACCGCAAAATCGCAATTCAATTTAAATATAGCAAAATAAAATACCTCTATACATTTGTTGAAATGTTAAAATATGTTTCTAGTTAAACAAATTATAATAATTCATATATAATAAGGTAAATTTAAAGTATAAAAAGAATACTAAAATTTATTTTTTAAAGGAGATTAAAATGACTGATATTAAAACTCAAATTGAAACAGATATAAAAGCGAATAAAGTACTACTATATATGAAAGGAAATAAAATGGCGCCAATGTGTGGGTTTTCAGGACAAGTGGTTCAAGTTTTAAATGAATGTGGGATTGACTATGACACCCGTGATATTTTACTTGATGAAGATTTGCGTCAAGGGATTAAAGACTACTCTGATTGGCCTACCCTACCTCAACTTTATGTCAACGGTGAATTTGTTGGCGGCTGTGATATTATTATGGAAATGTATCAATCCGGTGAATTACAATCATTGTTAGGTGTACAAGTTAATAACAACTAATACTTAAATACGATTAATATGTAGTTATTTTCTTGTTTTTAATTTCAATTAAACAGTAAAGTAGTATTTACAAAATTATGAATAAGTCCCCGCTTTGGGTGAATAAACTCAGTAAATGGTTTGATTCTGAACAAAGAGAAATGCCTTGGCGTAGTAACCCGGATCCTTATTATATATGGGTAAGCGAAATGATGTTACAACAAACTCAAGTTGTGACTGTTATCCCCTATTTCAAGCGATTTATTGATAAATTCCCTACTGTTTTTGATCTTGCCCAAGCAGATCAGCAAGCCGTTCTTAAACAATGGGAGGGCCTTGGTTATTATTCACGTGCACGTAATCTTCATAAATCGGCAAAACTAGTGAGTGAACAAAACAAAGGTAAAGTACCAAACACATATGACACTTTGTTAGCATTACCCGGTATTGGCCCGTATATTGCGGCAGCTGTTGCTAGTATCGCTTATGAAGTTCCTGTGCCTGTTGTCGACGGTAATGTCTTGCGTGTTTTTTCCCGATTTTGGGGTATTTTTGATGACATACGTCAAAACACTGTTCGCAATTCCTTATTTGATCAATTAATGCCCATCATTAAAACGGTAAAGCAACCCTCCCAATTTAATCAAGCAATTATGGAATTAGGGGCATTAATTTGTACTCCTAAATCACCACAATGTATTTGCTGCCCTATTTCAGCAAATTGTTATGCCCAAAAACATAATAAACAAAGTGAACTACCTTATAAATCCCCTGCTAAAAAGGTGCCTCATTATAATATTGCTGTGGGACTAATTCGTAAGGGTAACCTAATCCTTATTGGTAAGCGTAAAGAAAATCAAATGCTTGGCGGATTGTGGGAATTTCCTGGTGGTAAACAACAAGAAAAAGAATCGCTTGAAGCTACTGTGCTTAGAGAAATAAAAGAAGAAACTAATTTAAACGTCAAACTCGAAAAAAAAATAACCACTGTTAAACATGCGTATACTCATTTTAAAATTACACTTCATGCCTATGAATGCGCTTATATCTCTGGAAACGCAATCCCAAATACTACGGATGAGATTCGCTGGGTTCCGATCACCGAATTGAAGCAGTACCCCTTTCCGAAAGCCAATAATAAAATTTTACAAATCTATGATAAATTATAAAGTTTGATAAAATAAGAGATATCATAACCTTTTATTCAAGGAGCAAAACATTATGAGTGTGTCTAATAAAATTAAAGATCATTTTATCAGCCAATTTGGTTCTAATTTAATTAGTCTTTATCAATATGGACCCCCACCATTAAGTAAACAAGGGCCCTATTGTGTTCTACTTGTTTTAGAGTCTTCAAATGTGACTGAATTTCGTGATTATGCTAAAAAAAAGCAAGCATTAACACAAAACATTCAATTAAGTTGTTTTACCAAAAAAGAATTATTTAATGCGGTTGATGTTTTTCCTATTGAGTTTATAGAAATTAAAGAAACTAAACAACTGTTATACGGACAAGATTTGCTTGAAAATATCCAAGTTCAGCTGACTCATCTCCGTCATGAGTGTGAATATACACTTCGGTCCACTCTATTAAAATTAAGAGCAGCTTTATTGCGTCCTAAAGTCAATCTTAATGACCTTATTTTTGAATCGTTTCCCATCTTTTTTTCGACCCTCAAATGCATATTTAAACTCAATAACAAGCAGTGTCCAGAAACTCAAGACGATTGTTTACTAGAACTTGCTCAACTTACTAAAACGCCACTTGATGAATTTACAAAAATACTTACTAAAAACAAAATTACTGAATCTGATTTTCAGCACTACATTAATACCCTA
This sequence comes from uncultured Candidatus Marinamargulisbacteria bacterium, assembly GCA_964002605.1. GTDB lineage: Bacteria > Margulisbacteria > Marinamargulisbacteria > CAXFGY01 > CAXFGY01. Next base: position 2,857 of record CAXFGY010000050.1, on the reverse strand, counting down.
TCTCAACTGACATTTTATGTTAATGAACTTTAAAAAGTTATTTATTGCTATTGTTACTGGTCTGATAATCACGCATCTATCATTTGCAACCAATCCTACAACACTACAACAAATCGGGTATATCAATGATTACACGCAAACGTTAACAGCGCCTCAACAGCAATCCTTATCACAACTTTCAACAGTTATTGAACAAAAAACAGGGATACAACTTGCTACTGTTATTATTCCAGAGCTGGGAGAAAATTGGACAATAGAAGATTATACGAGTCAACTTTTTGAATCTTGGGGAATTGGCCAAAAAAAACTAGATAATGGATTATTATTACTAGTTGCTCTCAAAGAAAAAAGGTTACGTATTGAAGTGGGTTATGGCTTAGAAGGAATTTTACCTGACGGTAAGGCAGGCGCAATTAGAGATCAGTTTATATTACCCCATTTTAAAGAAGGCAACCTCCAAAAAGGTCTTATTTCAGGTCATATTGCTTTAGCGAATACCATTGCGTCAGAATATAATATAAAAATTACGGAAGGTGACCTTCAACCTCATTCTAGACGCTACCCAAGTAAGACAGCTACGCAATCTTCACCATTTAACGATATCATATTATTAATTATTATTGGTATAATTATTGCGGGTATGATTAAAAGCCCAACATTTAGAGCGTTTATAATGGGTATGTTGATTGCCAGCATGTTTAGTCGGGGTGGGTACAGACGTTCTAGTATGGGTCATTTTGGTGGAGGGGGTGGTTTTGGCGGATTTGGAGGCGGATTATCTGGCGGTGGTGGCGCTAGCGGGGGTTGGTAGTTTACTGTCCCTATAATTTTAATAATAAGGAGTATAAAATGAACTTTTTCAAACAAAAATCAAATATAATATTAGTCAGTGTATTAGGTGTTTTATTAGTAATAATGATGTGGTTTTTTTCAGTTAGAAATAATTTAATTATTATGGAAGAAGGAATTTCAGGTACATGGGCACAAGTAGAAAATCAGTTACAGCGTCGTTATGACTTAATCCCTAACTTAGTCAATACGGTTAAAGGTGTTGCGTCACATGAAAAAGACGTTTTTAGTGCCATTGCAAATGCAAGATCCAAAATGGGTAGTGCACAAACACCATCTCAAAAAATACAGGCCTCTGGGATGATGGAATCAGCTTTATCTCGCTTATTGATGGTTGTAGAACGATACCCAAATCTTAAAGCCAATCAAAGCTTTAATCGCCTAATGGATGAACTTGCTGGTACTGAAAACCGACTTTCTGTCGAACGACGTCGTTTTAATGAAGCAATTAAACAGTTTAATCAAAGTATTCGTTTATTTCCCAAAAGTATTGTTGCTTCTTTTGCAGGTTTTGAAAAAAAGGATTATTTTAAAATTGACGAAAGTGCCAGAAAAGCACCTAATGTTAAATTCTAAATCTCAAGAATATTATCAGTTTGATCAACCCAAATTAATAAAGATGAGTCTATTTCAAAAGTTTCAATTTGACTAATAAATAATTCTTTAACTTTGTCAGATACTTGAGGGGTTCGAGATAAAAGCCATAAGTATTTTGCTTTTTTGTCAGCTACAAATGCATATTGATACGCATCATCAAGTTCAAAAATAATGTAGTGACTATAAAAAGGCCCAAAAAATGATACTCTTAAATGTCCGATATTTTTCTCTTTTTCTAAATATGCTTTCCCATTAGCAAGTTTTAATTTATTTTTTTTCATTGAATACCCACGATTAATCACAGATATTTTACCGTCATCTTCTAATTTATATTCTGCAATTACATTCGATAAGCCCCGTTCAAAAAAATGATCTAACCTTGCAATTTCATACCATTTTCCAGTATATAGTTTAATATCAAAATTACTTACTGGTTGTACTACTTTTCCTTTTAAATTATTTAGCAGAACTGTCCCGCTGATGATAACAATGCTTATTATGACTACGTTTATTTTTACTTTCATATACTTTTAGTTATTACATTAAATATTTTAATACTATATACGGTACTACATTTAATAAAATAATCAAAACTTTGTAGCTTCCCATTATCCAATAAAGTGCTTGATCTATTTGTGCATTAGAAATATTAAATAATCTTGAATGAATATAATAAATTGTTTTTTTTGCAAAAATCACCATTAAAAAAGAGTAAAGCAATAAACTAACATTAATAATGCTGCTCCACCCTAGTAATGTTATTATATTTTCAACTGTCATTGAATTTTCCTTATACAAAAATTTATAAATTGATTATAACATAAATTATTTAGACCGCTTTTTTTTCAATTTTACAATTACTAAACTTAGACTAATAATAATAATGATCACACTTGCTGCCCATAACCCACTAAATAAATCTCGAAAAAATACAGTAAATACAATTGCTGCTAAAAATAATGTAGGGAGCTCATTGAGTAGTCTTATCTTTAGTAATGACAGCTTACATGTATTATTTAATTGCTGTTTTCGAATGCGGTTTAAATAATGACAGTAGCCAATAAAGGTAACAATAAACAATATTTTCAAATGAAACCACCCTTGGCTAAATGCATGTGTAATTACCATTAATCTCCCACCGACGAGTAATGTGAGTATCATTGAAGGCACTACGATAATATACCAAACTCTTTTTGCACCTTGTGACACAACTTCCTGCACTGCTCGTTTTCCAATTTCATCTCTTTCTTCAGCCTGTTTAAAATAAATTAACATTCGTCCTAAAAAAAAGATTCCAGCCATCCATATCAAAAGCTTATAGCGTCTCTGATCAAAGAATCAACAACTTCCGATAATTCTAATCTTTTCAAAATAATTCTTGAAAACTCTACAGGAAATTTAATTTGGATAA
>CAXFGY010000049.1:0-9661 GCA_964002605.1 uncultured Candidatus Marinamargulisbacteria bacterium | reverse complement strand
ATAATCATCTCCAATACACTGGAGTCGAAGTAGAAAAAACAGCCATAGAACCAACAGAAAAAAAAATAAAAAAAGGATTTTCTTTTGCTGACATGGCAAAAAAAACTCAAAAAAACGAAAAAAAAAGAACGTTATATTCATTTAAAAACATGGCAAAGTCTACCAAAAGAAACAATACCCCAACATTTAATTTCAAATTCAAAAGACAAAAAAACAAATATCCTTCAACTACTACTCAAGAAAACTAAGTGTTGCTATAATATCGATTATCAAAAGGGCCCATAGCTCAGTTGGTTAGAGCGTCCGGCTCATAACCGGCAGGTCCAAGGTTCAAGTCCTTGTGGGCCCACCACATCTTGCTTTTTGACATCTAAACGCATTTATTTACAATTAAGTTCAAAATCGAAACTTTTGTCATTATTAAATAAATTCTTAAAAAATTAATTTGAGATGGATCATTGATTAATAGCAATTATTCACGTACGTTTATGAAGGTTTTTATGAGTTCAGTAAACTGGGTTCGAATCCTAATGGGTGTCTGGTTAAGAATTCTTCCACAAAAAAAATCAAAACATGATACGCTAGTCTGCACAGCAACAGGGGAATATGTTGGTTGTCATAAGTACTACAAGCAGTGAAGTTATGAACGATGAAGAAAACATACTATACCAAGCTGATTCTCGTATTACTCTGCTGGAAAGTACCATGAAAATCCATGATAAAGAAATTGAAGAAATAAAGAGGAATCATAAAGAGTTTTCTTGCATTCTCTTCAGAAAGATTGATGAAATGAAAAGTGAAATGCATGCCATGACTTTATCATCACAAGCAATGTCAATCAATAATCAACGCTGGATGATTGGGTTAATGGCAGGGTTTATTACTCAAACAGCCGTTGGAATATTTCTGCTAATCATAAACAAAGGAGGTTTATAATGGGCATTATCAAATTTATTTATTTGTGGGGCAAATCAATTATTTTGTGGCTATTAGTAAAACGAAATAGAGAGATTGGGTTTCGGTACACAAAAAAGGCATTGGATGTTTTTGAATTTGCCTCAAAACTGACTTCAACCAAAAGGATGACAAGGCCGTAGCATATATTGCTGAACAATTTGATAAGGCTGTAAAGCTAAACAAGCAAACTGACGAAACGGTGATTGAGAAAGCAGCAAAGTCAATCACAAAAGTATCTAAGGGTAACATGAAAGATGTATCAATCGGTGTTGGTGAAGGTAAAGTAAAGGCAGCTGTTGGCAACATTGGAGTTGAATATAACCCATCAAATGGAAGTATAAATTTTGAAAGCTACTTAAGAATATAGGGTGCTATTAATATTTATCCACAAATACGGTTACTGATCAAGAAAAGAATGGATATCTTTTTGTGAATGTCCCCTATCTGCAGAATAAAGTGACATAAGAACTCTCTTGGCAAATATGATAACCATTACCTAATATAGCTTTTTTATATTGGGAATAGTTTTTATATTGGGGTAGCAAAGATTTATATGAATTATGACTTCTATCCTTAGAAGAAATAATGTAATTTGGCAAATTATTTGACCCATAACAACGAATATAACCATTTTTTAATTGACATGAGATCATATTTTTTCTGTGTGCGAAATATACTCCATAACGACCATTACTATCATCAAGAATAGATGTTATTCTATGTTTAGTAATTTGGTTTAATTTTAAGTAGTGCCGAGCAACATTTTCACTCATCCTAAAAAAAGCATTATAATTCAATAATACGATGGATAATATTATTTGAAAAATTAATAAAACATTTAATGTTACAAACAAATACTTAGTTTTAGAGTTGATATCTATAAAGGAAATGCAGTGTACCAGCAAGGTCATAAAAGCAGCTGTTATTATTGCATTATTATGTGGAGCACCATTTCTGACTAGATAAATCATAAAAATAGGGGTACAGGATAATAGTATTATTAGTAGGTATGAAAAGTAAGCTAATTTAATACTTGAATACCCCCAAAGTTGAAATAATTTAAGCCTTTTATGTTGAAACTGTCGTAAAAATAAAACAGTTACTATTAGAATAGTTGGAAAAATGAGATATGTTTGAGCAAGCCATCTAAATATTACTACATATGTGTCAGCATGTAATAATTTATCGAGCTGTGCAATGAATCCAGATTCTGGCGAAGAGGGTTGTAAAACAATATTATCCCATAAAAAAGGAACTAAAATATATTGCCAGGTTACTAATAAACATAGAGGAATAGATGAGATTATTAAGAGCATCTTTTTGTTTCTTTGAAATAAAAAAGAAGTCAATAAAAATATGAATAAAAACAAAGCATTGGACTCTTTTATTCCGGAAAAAAAGAATGTCGATAAACTTAATTGGATCCAATAATTTTTTCCATCAAGACACTGTTTGTAAAAATAAAAAAAGATAAAAAAAGAAGAAATACTTAAACAAGCAAAATAATTTTTACCCATAAATAACCCGCACTAATGGAGCTATGGAAAATCCAATAATAGGCACCTGAAATCAATGGCATAGAAAAATATGTTAAAAATATTGTATATTTTTTTGCTGCGTTAATCTGGTACAATTTAGCTATTTTAAGTATTATCCATGGCGAAAAAATAAATCCTAAAAAAAGATTAACAAAGTGCATAGAGAAATAAGAGGGGAATAGTTTAAAAATAATTGCATAAAATATCGTTGAGCTTAAAAAAAAATGTTCTAAAAAAACATTAGATTGAACATTATCTTTATAAATAACTGCCTGGCCTAATGCCCTGTCATAAAACCCAGTGACATGAAAGTTAAAATTTTCAGCAACATTGTACACCAATGACTGAAAAAAAGCAGCGTCACCTTGAACTAGAGAATAAAAACCTGAATAATACCCTCGAAACACAAATAAAATACTCGTTAAAAAAAATAAAAGCGAAATAAATAAAAAGATATAGAAATGAGAGTCATACTCTTTTATAAATTTGGCTATATTTTTTCGTATTCTATTCATATGTCTAGCCTCTTAAAAACACCCTCTGGGATTCTCCGAATAATTCCCATAATATATCGCCACATCCACTTAACATATACGATATTTTTCTTTCGAGACTGGGCCTTGTAAATAGCCTTTGCCACTTGATCAGCGGTTGCTGTTAAGCGCTTGGGCAATGACAAGTGCTGTGTCATTTTAGTATCCACAAACCCTGGATGTACCGTGAGTACGTGAACGTTGGAGTGATATAATCGATTTCTGAGTCCACTTAAATAAGCACTGAAGCCCGCTTTAGCTGATCCATATATATAGTTGCTTTTTCGCCCACGATCCGCCGCTACTGAACTCACACCCACAATAAACCCATGGCCACGCTTCTCAAAATCATTGGCAATAATATTTAAGATGGATACATTTCCTGTATAGTTAGAATCAATCACAGTTTGTGTTTCTTTAAATGACAGCTCCGATACTTTTTGCTCGCCCAAATAGCCCATGACAGTAACCACACCATCTGGTTTTTGAGTGAGTGAATCATAAAATCCTTGATGGGAACCAAAGTCACATCCGTCAAATATAATTGATTGAATGTGGTCTGCTGAAAATTTTTTTTGAAGTTCTTTTTTTTGCTGATTCAGTGCATCTTGATTTCTTGCAGCTAATATAATCGTGTCGCCATTTGTTAAATATTCTTTGGCTAATGCATGACCAATATCTGAGGTAGAACCTAAAATTAAAATTGACTTCATATTATATTATTATTGCATATAGACATTTCTATTGACTAGATCATGCCCGTTTAACAATGATTTTTTATACATAATTTTCCTGAAGCACTACAAATATCACATGGTTTTACGTTTCCATTGCTAACCAAAAATTTATTTTTAGCAAGCTTGAATAAAGGCATGTCAGATTTATGGTCAGAGTAAAAGTTATGAATAATATAATTATTATCAAAGCTAGCGTTTAATCGATTTATTTTTTCAATGCCCTTGCAATTTTCAGATGTCATGAGCGGTTTGATTTGACCATGTTGGCTGGTCTTAAATGTAGAGCCTATCAGATGATTGAAGTGTAATTCATTTATTATAGGTGATAATAAAAATTCGGGTGATGCAGAAATACAAATAAGCTCATATCTTTCTGCTTGTTCCTTCGCTATATGCTTACATACCCAAGGGTTAATTTTAGACTTATGTTTTATCCAGAAATGCTTGAGTAATAATTGTTGCTGATGAGCATCTAAAAAATTTAAGGGCAATAAAAATGCTTCTTTTAATTTTTTAGCAGATTTTATTTTCACTAAAAATAAAATAGATAAGATAATCTGATATGGAAGAAAAAAAATCGCCCGTGTATATTGACGCATTGTGAATATCCAAAAATCAATCAATGAATCACCATTATAAATGGTGCCATCAAAATCATATATAGAAAGCAATGCGTTGCGTTCATTCATGCATTCATACTCAAACGACAGGATTGCATGGATTGAAATTGATGCCTGGTATCAATATTTTTTTTATGAGAAATAAACGCATCAACGTTTTTATAAGTGGATTTAAAAAACGATGCACTCATGCGAGAATCTTTGGCCAAATACAAGCGGCCATTATAATGTTCAACAATGGTATCGAGTTCATTCATGAGTTGGCATGTTTTGGGTGTCATAGGGAAATCGAGTGCCAATGTGTACCCTTCCATAGGAAACGATAACCCAGGAAGTGACTCCGTTCCAAATCGTTTTAATACCGCTAGAAATGACCCTTGCCCACTGTCTGATATTTTATGGAGTAGTTGGGTTAACCCGTCTTTACTCGAGTGTAGTGGGAACACACATTGATATTGAGTAAAGCCACGCTTTCCATAGCACTTATTCCAATGATGAATATGATCCAGCGGATAAAAAAAGGTATCATAGTCAGTAGTTTTAATTGCTTCTGATTGTGGACTCGCATGAAAGTAGGCCATATTAAACAGTCGCACCGTCCATGAATTGAGTGCCCAGTTGGGCAAAAAAAATGGAATGTTTTTTTTTCGTTTAGAGCTAAGCTGTAACGGGTTTTTAGATTGCCTGTGCGATAACTCATCACGTGTAGCGTGTTCTCCAAGCATCAGTACAGACCGGCCAAGCGATGATCCTTTTGCCAAACAATCAATCCACGCAACCGAGTATGTCCAGTGATGGTGGGATTCAAAATAATCCATAATGGTGTCCAGATTGTTTGCGCGCATGGTTTTTTGTCGAATATACGATGATGAAATCGGAATAAGCGTAATGGCGACTTCAACAATGATTCCAGTTAAGCCCATACCCCCACATGTCATATAAAATAAATCGGATTGTTCATCTGGTGAGCATCGGATGATGGTTCCATCAGACGTCAATACATCAATGTATTGCAGATGCTGGGACAGTGATCCATGCACATGATGATTTTTACCATGAACATTGGCTGCAACGGCGCCGCCAATGGACACAAACTTGGTACCTGGCGTTACCGGTAAAAACCAACCGGCAGGTACAATTGTATTCAATATAGCGTCAAGTGTCATTCCTGATTGACAAATGAGAATACCTGTCGATACATCAAATGAAATGATTTGATTAAAGTCTGTTGTTGACAGGATGGTATCACTCAGTGCGCTATCGCCATAGCAACGCCCCATGCCTCTTGGAATGAGAGTTGGTATGTGATGAATGACTTCCTTTAACTGCTCTAGTTGATGAAATGGAATGAGTGAGGCGTTAATGGTTGGGGTATTTCCCCAGTTTGATACCTGCTTCATCGATACAATAAAATGGCAAAACTAAGCAACCAACACAGTATGCTCAGTTGTAGCCATATGTCATGAATTAATACCTTCGTTGGACTTCCTGTTATCTGATCAAAAAAGGTGATTTTAAGGTATCGTAATATACCAAACACCACAAATATACTCGTAGTATAGACATAATTGGAATGTGTATAGGCAATCACGGTTGCTGAGGTGGTGTACATAATATAAGCCACAATCACCACTGATCCCATAATGGCCATGCAAATACTTAAAAACTCTTGACTATACTCATCAAGCACTGGACGTGCTTGTGATTGTCCATTTAGATTGACTAAATCTCCTTTTCGTTTAGAAAATGCCAAAAAAAGTGCGAGTAAAAATGTCATAATCACAATCCACATGGATAGCTCAACTTGGCTTACAGACGCCCCAATCAATAAACGAATAACAAACCCCATCGAAATGATAAACACATCAATAATGGGGATATGTTTTAGTTTTAGAGAATATGCTATATTCAGACAAATATAAAGAAGAAACGGTAACCACACACTTTGTATATAAGCGATACCCAGACCAAAACAAACAAGCCCAATTCCAAGCACACTTGCTGCTTTAATGGATAACTTACCCGATGTGAGGGGACGATGTTTTTTTATGGGATGGGCTCTGTCACGCTTGATATCGATGCTATCATTAAAAATATAAATAGCACTCGCCACTGATGAAAATGCAATAAATGTAACCACCAATTGGCCAATGAAATTGCCATTAAATCCTTTTAGACCAAAAAACAAAGGAAGAAATATAAAAAAGTTCTTTATATATTGATGGGGTCGTAACAGCGTAATGACCGACTTAATCATACGTTAATTATATCTAAAATTGTTGATTTATACTATGTTAAACTCATCTTAAAATCATTTATGCAGCCTTGTTATTCCAAGTATAAATGATCGTAGTTTTAAATCATCTTAAAAGCATAATTCTTATACGTATCAAAAAAAAAACTATCCGCGCTTAAGCTTTTCACGTACAATCATACTAAAATAATCCATCAAAGAAACAACAATAGCAATAACCAAAATAATAGTGCCCACACGATGCCACTGTGCCAATCCCTGATATTGAATCAGCATTTGCCCAATCCCACCTCCACCTACTAACCCAATAATCGTCGCCATCCGTAAATTAATATCCCAACGATAAATTGTAAAAGACAAAAATGGAATCAAAATTTGAGGAACCACACCAAACCAAATCACCTGTATCGCATTTGCTCCTGTAGACAAAATCATATCTTGTGGTCCTTGTTCAATATTTTCAATTTGTTCAGAATATAACTTGGAAAGTGCCGAAATAGAGTGAAGCATCAACGCCAACATCCCCGCAAAAGGACCTATCCCAACCCAAACAGAAAATATAATCGCCCAAACTAATGGTTCAATAGATCGCGTAATATTAAGAAATATTCTTAATATAAAATAAGCAAAACGATGTAAAAAGGTACGTCGCATTAAATTAGATGATGAAAAAAAACTAATCATAAACGCAAAAGGAACAGATAAAAAAGTAGCCATAAAAGCAATAAAAAAAGTCTCAAAAACAGCAACTAAAGCAATCTTAATAATAGAAAAATCAGGTGATAAAAGTGCTAAAAATATACGTTTTACACCTAAAAAACCATAATAAGAAAAAAGCTCAACAAAAGACAATTGAGTAATATAAAATCCACATCCTAATGTTATAACGGTAAATAAAGTAAAAATCCAAAAATAAGGACGTTTAAATACATGCACTGACTCCCCATAAAATAAAGAACGATTTAATAAAAATAATTTTTTACCTATTGAACAATAAGGAATAAAAAATAATATAGAAGAAAACAAAAAACTAACACCTGAAAAAAATATAACATCTTGAGAAGTTAAAACAGAAAGATCACCTGTTAAAATAAATCTTTTATAAAAAAGTTGATAAAAAACAAGAAAAAAGTAAAGCCAACCAAAAAAATCTAACAAATATGCATATAAGTAATACTGATAATGATTTAAAAATTTAAAAAAGTTCATACGCATCATTTTCATAAATCGTCTGAACAACAGAAGCGTCTAAATCAGCAACACTCCCATCAAATATTAAACGACCTGCTTGTAATCCAAGTACACGAGTAAAATACTTTTTAACAATATCGATAGAGTGAACAGTAGCAATAATCGTAATGTTACGATCTTGATTTAATTTTTTTAAATGCATCATTACGGTCTCTGAAGAAACAGGATCCAAACTTGCAACAGGTTCATCTGCCAAAATTAAAACAGGAGACTGCATCAATGATCGAGCAATTGCAACACGTTGCTGCTCACCGCCACTTAACTGATCAATACGCACATATTCCTTACCAGACAAACCTAATAAACTTAAATTATGATGCGCTAATGCAATATCTTGCTGTCCAAATAAATGAAATAAAGATCGAATCGTACCCATACTCCCTAAACTACCATACAATACATTTTTTAAAACAGATTGACGAGAAATTAAATTAAACTGTTGAAAAACAATACCAATTGAACGTCTTAGTTGTCTTAAAACGAACTGCCTCATTTTACAAATATCCTGCCCATAAAAATAAATATGCCCTGAAGTAGGCGTTACTAATCGATTAATACAACGCAGCAAAGTTGACTTACCAGATCCACTTGGGCCAATAATTGCCACAAACTCTCCTTTTTTAATAGAAAAATTAATATTATCAAGAGCAGGAACACCCGTTTCAAAATATTGATTAAGATTAGAAACTTTAATCATAAGGGTTACTTTTTCAATACATCCCCTATTTCAATATCGGCTTTTTGAATGGCAGAACGTAATGAATCAAATTCAGAATCAGTTGTGACTACGATTCCATCAATACTATACATATCGTGCAACACTTTTTTTCCTTCATCAGATTCTGTAAATAAAATCAACGCATCTACAATGATTTCAATCATTTCTTTAGGAAAATCTTTCTTAAAAACAATCGGGTCATTTGGAATATTTTGAGTTAATTGTAAAATTTTAACTTTTTGCTCAACATCTGGAAACTGTTTGATTACTTTAAACCGTGCATCTTGAATCGTATTACCATTAGGTGGTGAATAAAAAGTTGCGCCTGCATCAACTTGCCGTTGATATACCATCGTCACCACAATATCATGCTTCATTCCAAATACAATTTTCCCTGGAACAATTCCATTAAAATCAAGAAGTTGCTTCGGGAATAAGTACCCTGACAATGAAGAGGGATCTGCATAAGCAAATTTTTTACCATGAATATCTTTAATGGTCTTAATATTTGAATTAACATGTGTAATAATTTGACCCGAATAAAATGACTGATCATCACGAATTACAATCGCTTTTGCTAAAGCACCATATTTAGAATTTGCCAATAAATAACCAAATGAATTTAAAATTGCCACATCAGCACGATGAGTCCCAAAAGATTCAACCACACTAATATAATTAGTTGGTACAGTTGCTGTAAACTTAAGCCCAGTCTCTTTTTCTAAAAACTTAATCAAAATAAAAGAATTTTTAATCAACGTACTTGATTCAACAGATGGTGTAAACAAAAATTTAATCGGATTTTGAGAAGTTCCTAATTTATAATTAGAGGCGTTACTACATCCCATCACACCAATCAAAACAATAGTAAGAAATAAATTAAATTGCCAATTCAATAATAATTCCCCTTTCTTGTAAATTTTATTAAATAATAACTTTAAAATTATGACATAAAAAATTATAAGTTTACATAAAAAATTCTAAACCATTGCATAGACAATTAATTTATGGTTTTTTAATATTATGGCATGGCTTTCAAAAAATACAGTTCAG
>CAXFGY010000048.1:0-9667 GCA_964002605.1 uncultured Candidatus Marinamargulisbacteria bacterium | reverse complement strand
CCTAAATCTCCTCTCCCTTTAGCATTTCCTATTTCTCTTGCGGCTGCTGCTCTAAAACCTAGATTGCCATACTTATCTAACATTTGAATAAAGGAATCAATGCGATCTGACTCGGCTGTTAGCTGGACCAATAAATGCTTATCTGAAAAATCAATCGTACTGGCATCAAAATGATCTACAACTTGTAGGACTTCTGTTCGATTTTTATCCGTTACTTTAACTTTAATCAGTGCTAATTCACGAATCACTGTATTGTGTGGGTCGTGCTCACTCGCATGAATGACGTCAATCAGTTTATTGAGCTGCTTAATAATTTGTTCTAAGGTTGCAATATCACCTTTCGCTGTCACTGTCATTCGTGAAAAATGGCCATCTAATGCGGGTGAAACAACTAATGATTCAATATTGTAGGCTCGGCGTGAAAACAAGGTTGCAATTCGAACTAAAACACCTGGCTTATTGGTTACTAAAATACTAATTGTATGATATCGCTCTGATTCTTCAATTGGGTTCATTTTTAGGTACTTCCTTTAGGCTTTGCTAACTTGGTTTTAGGGGGGTCAATAATCATATCTTCAACTGAACCTCCTGCTGGAATCATTGGAAATACATTGTCTTCTTTAGCTACTTCTGCATGAACAATACAAGGGCCGTCATTATAGTCTAAGGCGGCTTTAACTATTTTATCGACATCAGCACCACGCTTAATTCGAAACCCTTTCATATGATATGCCGCTGCTAATTTGACAAAATCAGGGCTGCCTTCTAAATCAACGCCACTGAGTCGATTATCGTAAAACAGACCTTGCCACTGTCGTACCATACCTAAATATTTATTATCTAAAATTACAATTTTAATCGGTAACTTATGAATCACTGCAGTTGATAATTCAGGTAATGTCATTTGAAACCCCCCGTCACCTACAAATGCAATAACAGTTTCTGAAGGACAGGCCAGTTGCGCGCCAATTGCCGACGGCATACCAAAGCCCATTGTTCCGGCACCACCAGACGATATCCAGCAGTTAGTACGATGATTTTTATAAAATTGAGCGGCCCACATTTGATGTTGTCCGACATCAGTTGTTGTAATGGCATTACCTGATGTATGGTGATAAAAAGACTCAATAACATGTTGTGCTTTTAGGCCACCATGCTTTTTATACGATAATGGGTATTTTTTACGATATTGGTTTAGTGTTTTATTCCAACTTTGATGTGTTTGTTGCGTGACCTCTGGAATCAGTTGTTTTAAAATACATTTTGCATTGCCCACTACACTGGCATCAGGGGTTACAATTTTGTTAATTTCAGCCTGATCAATATCGATATGTAATTTCACAGCATCTGGACAAAAGCGCTTAATATTAGCGGGTGTAATACGGTCATCCCAGCGTGATCCGATTGATATAATTAAATCACAAAATTCAACGGCTTTATTGGCATAGGCAGTGCCATGCATGCCTAGCATCCCTAAAGATAAGCGATGATTTTCAGGAAAGACGCCTTTGCCCATTAAGGTTGAAATAACAGGGGCATCAATTTTCTCAGCTAATGTCATTAATTCTGACTCTGCGCCTGAAATCATAGCGCCATGACCGGCTAAAATGACAGGTTTCTTAGACTTGTTTAAATACGTCGCCATTTTTTTTACATCATCTATATGACCTTCAGCTGGATAGGAATAGCCGGGCAAATCGATTTTAGCCTCTAATTCAGCCGTAAATTCCATAATTTCCATCACATTTTTAGGCAAATCTAATAAAACAGGTCCTGGTCGACCTGTTGTGGCAATATGAATTGCTTCTTTGATGACGCGAGGAATATCATTAGGATTTTTGACCAGATAACTATGTTTCACAACCGGAACAGTAATGCCAAATACATCTGCTTCTTGAAATGCATCTTTACCCAAATTACCCGTATTGGTTTGTCCTGCAAGTACCAATAAAGGGACAGAGTCCATTTGGGCTGTTAATAGCCCTGTAATTGTATTGGTTGCTCCCGGTCCACTCGTCACTAATGCCACACCGATTTTTCCAGATGCACGTGCGTAGCCATCGGCCATATGAGTCGCACCTTGTTCATGGCGCGTTAAAATTAATTCAATGGTTGAATCATATAATGCATCAAAAATCGGAATAGCTGCACCACCGGGATGTCCAAATATGTACTTTATTCCTTCATTTTCTAAGCATCTCATTAATGCTTCTGCTGCATTTTTAACTTTTTTTGTCATTTTTTACCTTTTATAATTCTTATAATTATCAATCTTGATGATATTTTATTAATTTTTACCCAAAAGTCAATATTTTTAATCATTAAAAATAAATTTTAATTCTTAAATTGAATTAAATAGTGTTATTTTTGTGCTTTCTATTTTCTCATTTATACATTTTAACTATATTTTTATTGTTTATTTGATGCTCGGTTTTTTGCTCGTTTTTCTTTTTCTTCCGGGGAGTTTACCTTTAGTCTATTTTGACGGGCTTGATTGCGTTTTTCTTGATGGGCCAGTTCTGATGATTTAAATCTTTCACTAATATTTTCTGCTTTAATGCGTTCTCTTTCAGTTACAGGGGTTGAACTTTATCTATTTTCGCTACTTTCGCTACTATTTGAATAGTGTATAAAAGTATACCGGTGTGGCGGATTTGGATGTATTGGAAGTCTACATAATCCAAAAATAAACTCAGGAAGAGACATTAGCAGCGCCATTTGGTGGAATTTTTCCTAAGATACTGGACTGAAAACCTTCTGGCCTGTCTTCACGTCGCATTATCCCACACTGGTTTTTGATATATAAACGTAGCACTTCGATAATTTCTTCAACGCTCGTTTGTGGTTGCTGATCCCCAAAAAGATATGCCCATGATCCAAGAGAAGAAATTGAAATTCCACAAGGTCGCTTGCAGATGCTTAAACATTCAGCTGGCCTCACTTCTACTATACCATTCAAATTAGAAGTAGCTAGTTTATCTTTCAATGCATTAAATAGTTTGTATCCAGGGCGTTGAGATAACGGTTCACGTGGCATTACACGATCTCTACATGATGTGCAGACATCGATATAATAGTTTTGATTTTTGTTATTTATTTTTAATTTCTCCATTTATATTGTTTCATCTCCTCTAATGATTGTAGCTAAATTGTTTCTTGATGAAAACATTCAAATAGATGTAGTTGTTTAAACAAAAGATGGCAGTAAAAATCCACAACGATTATAAAGAATAAATATATTAAAAAATAAAAAAAGAAAGAAGGATAAATCAATACATGAGTACACATATTATTAAGATGTAAGAAAATAATTTGAAATAAAATTAAAAGAATAAGAAAAATTAAAAGTTAAAAAATGCTCAAAATAACCTCAATTAAATAAACCAGAAAATATAAATATATTTAAATGAAATTTTTTTACAAAAAAATCGATAATATATAAAAACAGTTAAGGAGTAAATTAATGAATAAAATGCGAGTAATGAATACCAATACTCAAAACCCATCACAAAACCCATCATCAGGAGTGAATATAATACACCCGGGTATAAAAGAACTGAGAAGAGCAGAATATTGCTGCAGTCAATGTAAAGGACTAACGCCACCTAATACAGTAAGACCAAAAGATGAGCTTCCTAAAACCCCAGTTTCGCCTAAAGGTATTTTATGTGGTGACAGACTATCTTCATCATTTAAGTACCTGCTGCAGGAATTTAAAAAACTAGTAAAAACAGCCGACGATCCAGCAGCGCCTCCAAAATAAGGAGCCGGTTCATACGCGCCTCCAAAAGAAGTAGACGGTTCATACGCGCCTCCAAAAAAAGCAGGCGACGCGCCTCCAAAAGAAGCAATGAAATATAGTAATCTTCATACGCTTGATTTAAGACGTACAAGTGTAACTGATGTGAGTACGTTAGGAGACCTTAAAAATCTTCATACGCCTAATTTAAGTAGTACAGGTGTAACTGATGTGAGTAAGCTTTCAACAAAAAAAGTATATAGAGAATCATACTTATGATGATTTAAAACAGATAAACTTGATTGATCACGATGGCGCCAAAGGGTTAAGATTTGCAATTTATCGCCTGAGGCAGTGGCGCAACGCACCATAACGAAGGTGAAAATTGTGAAGATTAGGCACTTCGCGACAGAGCCATTATTTGTAAAGCTAGTGATCAATAAAATATTTGAACTCATAAGCTAAGTTACATCCATGACACAGAAAATCAGTATTTAAAGTATCGGTGATTTAAAAATTATTGATACGGTAGAGGGTCTACTACTCCTGCTTCTTTAAACCCCTGTAACCGTAATTGACAGGCTGGACACCGACCACAGGCGGGTATTAGCCCTTCATAACACGTATGGGTCTGCGCATACCATGGTAATTTACCATGTTGGCTCATCAACTTTACTGTCTCTGCCTTGGTTAACTGCATTAAGGGCGTTACGATTTTTATCGTTGTTTCCATCGCTAAATTAATACTTTGTTCCGCTGATTCAATAAAATCTGATCGACAATCTGGATACCCTGAAAAATCAGCTTCACATACGCCTGTATATATCTGCTTAATACCTGCTTGACGCGCAAGCACTCCCGCCATACTTAAAAAAAATAAATTGCGTCCCGGTACAAATGTAGATGGCAATTCTCCAGGGTTTTGTTTGATTTCTTGATCAAAATCAGTCAATGCATTCTGTGATAATTCCCCTATAAACTTTGCATTAATCACTCGAATAGGAACCCCTGCAATATCAGCTAGTATCTGGGCTTTCTCAATCTCAATACGATGCCGTTGCCCATAATCAAACGTCACAGCTTGAACAGAGTCAACGCCTGAATTACAGGCAACCGCTAAACATGTCGCACTATCTTGCCCCCCTGATAACAATACCAATGCCTTATTACTCATCACTACCGAATTTTTTTACCAGTCCCTTACAATGAGCCCTTGTTATGACGCCGTTAATGTTTGATGCAAAACTTGATACTGCTGTGATACCTGAGTCACAATCTCTATTGGTAATTTTGGTGCTGGCGGGTGTTTATCCCAATGTAATTCTAAGTAATCACGTAAAATTTGCTTGTCATAACTGGGTGGAGATACACCAGGTGAATAGGTCTCTTTCGACCAATACCGTGATGAATCAGGCGTAAAAACTTCATCAATTAAAATGATTTGATCATTTAATAACCCAAATTCAAATTTTGTGTCTGCTAAAATAAACCCTTTCTTCTGCGCATAATCTTGACCAAGCTGATATAACTTTAAACTTAATGCTTTTAATTTAAGTGCCAACGCTTGACCAATGATATCGCTCATGCGAGCCAAACTAATATTTTCATCATGGCCTCCTTGATCGGCTTTATATGCAGGGGTAAAAATAGGGTTGGCTAATCGATCAGCTAACTGTAATCCCTTGGGTAATTGAATTCCACATATTTCCCCAGTGTTTTGATAGGACTTCCAACCTGAACCAATAATATATCCTCTTACTACACATTCAATGGGAATTAAGTCGGTTTTTTTTACCCATAAGGATCGTCCCGCTAATTGATTGCGATACGGGTGAACGATTGCTGGCATATCATCAATATCCGCAGATAACAAATGCGTTTGTACTTGGTCCGTCAGATATTGAAACCAAAATGCTGATAATTGTGTTAAAACCGCGCCTTTCTGAGGGATTCCTGTTGGAAGGATGTAATCAAACGCTGAAATACGATCAGATGCAACCAATAATAACGTTTCACCTAAATCATAAACACTTCTGACTTTCCCTTCTTTGAATAAAGATAAGCCCGGTAAGTCAATTTTTGTTACTAACGCCTGTGTTTCAATCATCTCTTATGGTTATACCTAAAAAATAGCTTGTTGTCGAATAATTTCATATAAAACAATACTGACACTATTCGCTAAGTTTAAGCTACGCATTCCTTGATTACTCGTTTTCATCGGAATCGTCACCCGAGTATTTTCAAAATGGTGATGAATCCAATTGGGCAACCCACTTGTCTCATTACCAAAAATTAATGTTGTCGCTTTGGGATACGTCACCGCCGTATAGTTGAGTTGTGCTTTGGTTGTCACAACAAATGTAGAGTCAATGGGGCACTGCGCGATATAGGCGTGAATATCTGAATACTCCGTTACATCCACTAAATGCCAATAGTCAAGACCTGCCCTTTTTAAAGCCTTTTCTGATAGATCAAAATTGGGTTTTCCCACAATATGTAACTGTGACCCCGTCGCTGCACAGAGTCTGGCAATCGTCCCTGTATTAGGCGGTATTTCAGGATTAATTAAGGTAATTGTAATTGTCATGAGGTTTTGTTATCTGAGATTTTGCATTACACTTAAGTAAACAATGGCACAAGAAAAAATACAACCACAAGATTTGGAATCAGAGCGGTCTGTCTTAGGGGCAATGATGCTCTCAAAAGATGCGGTTGCCCTTGTATTAGGAAAACTCAATGCCTATCACATGTACCGGCCAGCACACATCAATATTTTTAATGCAATTTTAGCGCTTTATAAAAAAAATGACCCTATCGATTTGATTACGGTTTCAAATGAACTAAAAAAAATGAATGTTTTGGAAGAATCAGGTGGACGTTCATATCTCGCTGACCTCTTGGATACCGTTCCTACTGCTGCCAATGCGGATCGTTATGCCGATATTGTTTTTGAAAAAGCACTTTTACGCCAACTGATTGATGCGGGTTCTGTTATTATTTCTGAAGCCTTTGATGTGACTAACGAAGCCAATGAAGTGATTGATATTGCTCAGAAAAAAATTACTGATATTACCAAAGAAGGGGTCAAAGAAGACCTTATCCCACTTAAAGATGTCCTTAATACGGTGTTTGATAGTATTCAAAGCACTTATGATAATGAGGATCAAATTATGGGAGTTCCCTCCGGATATCCTGACTTTGATGCCCTGACCTCCGGTTTTCAACCTGGAGACCTTGTTATTTTAGCGGCAAGGCCCTCAATGGGAAAAACAACACTTGCCCTTAATATAGCGGCGTATTCTGCGATTAAAAAACAAATTCCCATTGCGATTTTTAGTTGTGAAATGCCGAAAGAACAATTGGCGATGCGCTTACTCTGTGCCGAAGCCAAATTAGACTCAAAACGTTTACGAACTGCCAATTTACAAGATCATGAATACAAAGACCTCAATCAAGCCTTTGGAAAATTAGCAGAAGCCCCTATTTTTATTGATGATTCGCCCGGAGTTAGTCCTTTAGAACTTCGTGCTAAATGCCGCCGTCTTCAAGCGACGTCTGATGTGAAGCTGATTATGATTGATTACCTCCAATTGATGCGAGGTGGAAAAAAACGGATGGAAAGCCGCTTTCAAGAAGTCTCAGATATCGTCCGAGAGGTGAAAGCCTTTGCTAAAGAATCTGGGATCCCTATTATTGCATTATCACAGCTCAGCCGAGATATCGAAAAACGACAAGATAAACGTCCTCAACTCTCTGATTTACGCGAATCCGGTGAAATTGAGCAAACCGCAGACGTTATTGCCTTTATCCATCGTGAAGAAGCCTACAGCGAAGTTAAACAATCTGTTAGTCCTTGTCAACTGGTCATTGCGAAACAACGTAATGGTCCTACCGGTGTTGTTGATCTAATTTTTAGACGTGATCTGTCCAAATTTGAATCGGCTGCGCCCGGTCAAGTTGCCCCTCCTGCTGGCTTTCCGAATGCTGGCCATGGCCAACCTGTTACTACTGTGCATGGTGCTCCGCCTATAAGCGCTCAGTATCCCAGTACCCCTAATATGCCGCCTGAAATGTAATGCCTTAAGTCACGCATCGCCCGCTGCTCATGTATACCCTATTGCATCCTCAAGTAATATCTACTATTGTTTAATTAGATCTTTGATATTGGGTGTCACTAAAATGTTAGTCCATCCACTAACTCCCATTAAGTCGATTAAAATTTCATTTATTGTCGCCTTAATGGGGGTGTAATGGGTTCGACAGGATAACACTACCCCTAAAACGCGAGTCGAGGAGCTGCCCGGCCTCGTTAAAAGGCAGAACACAATAAATGCTGAATCATTAGTATTTTATCAACCTGAAGTAGCAGCAGCTGCTTAGTTTGAAACATTAAGTCCAACCTCCTTTTTTAAGTGAGGACGGCCGCGGTAAGTAGCGGTTAGTGATACTTACCGTGACTTTAGCTAACTAGTTGCCCACCTGGTTTCTTGGTGGTGCGTACGAAAATTAATAGAAAATCGCGTTGTCATGGCCTGTCTTTGGGCAGTGATCGCGTTAAATGTAAACAGAGACTACACTCGTAGTGGGTTAGGGACAGGTTATTTTGGACAGCGGTTCGATTCCGCTCACCTCCACCACATGTGATTTATTTTTCACATATTCCCCAAAGCATGCATAAGGAAGCGCTGTTTTAGCGGTTCCAAACGCTTATGTCTTTGCCATAAATCAATGGCGCTGCAATTGCTAACACGCTAGCGCTAATCCCTTTAAATTGATTTACTTGATGTTTTTAAACAAAAACGAGTTATTTATTGGGACTTCCAAATTTAATGAAATTTTTTTCCAAAAAAATCGATAATCATAATATATGAAATAAATATATTAACAATAAAAAGGAGATTATTATGCCAAAACCAATAAGCTCAGTAGGAGTAGCAGCAAAAGCAGCTGAAAAAGAAGCCCCCAAAACTCAACGATTAGAAAATGGTTTTCGTCTAAACGCCATGAATTGTGTTGTAGCAATAAGTGTTATTGCAATCGGGATGGGAGGTTATTTTAATAGCAGACCTGAACAACCAACTGATCAAGAACAACTAACTGATCAAGTCCCTGTTGTACCACATCCATCTTCTTACCCAAAACCTCCAGAAGAAATGAAATATCAATTGTTTAGCTATGGTTGGTGTACCGCATTTAATATGGAACATCTACGACTTACCGCCGATCATTGTATAAAAAAAAGTGGTAAAATATATAGTGCAGAATCTGATGTAGGAATATTAAATAGCTCATTACCAAATCAAGGATATCGACAAGCTACAGTTGGAGAGCGTTCAAACGCAACAGAAGTGTATTATTTTGATATTCATAGCAATTGGAAAGAAAAAATAGCTATTCTTCAAAGAAGTATTCCTGAGAATATTACGTTTTATGAAATATCAAATTTTTCAAGTAGCCCTGGAAATTCAGGGTCTCCAATCTTTATTAAAGTAAATGATCAGTACGTTGTAATTGGCGTTTTATCTGAAAGCAGCATAGGGAAAGCAACTACAACAATTTCGTTATTACCCGAAAACTTTACACAAAATATAGATCGACTAGGAGATCCTATTCCAGGTGGAACCAAAATAGTTAATAGTGATGATGGTAAAATTGAAACCTTTAAAAATTACAGAAAAACACAAAATGGTGAGCAACGTGCAGATAAACTTACTATAGAATATCCGAATGGTGAAGTTATAACCCATGTAAATTGGACACAAACCCGAAATGTTGAGAAACGTGCAGAGATACGTACTGTAAAATATACGAATGGTGATGTTAGCACCCTTGTAAATTGGACACAAACCCAAAATGGTGAGACACGTGCAGATATACGTACTGTAAAATATACGAATGGTGATGTTAGCACCCTTGTAAATTGGACAC
>CAXFGY010000047.1:0-9845 GCA_964002605.1 uncultured Candidatus Marinamargulisbacteria bacterium | reverse complement strand
TGCCACAATATTGTCTAAATAACTCATTAGTGCATCACCAGATTGAAATTCTGCCCTTAATAAAAGTAATAGTTGATCATCTGAAAATTGCTGTGCTAATTTCAAAAAATATTGAATTAATTGCTGCGTAAAATCACTAATGTTAAATTCACTTATAGACTGTAAATTTGTAATAAACGCATCTAATGCAACTAAAATTGATGGAGGTAATTGTAATTTCATAGTCGCTATATCTGTATTTGAACCTAATTGAACGGAGTAGTCTACTTTCTCAATTGCTGTTAATATCATTGCCAAATCTTCAAATTCTAAATTTTTACTTACTGCATTTTGTATTAATGTACTTCGTAAATACGTATCAATAAAATCAGTGTTGCTGGTAAACTGACTGGCTTCTATTGGAGAGCTATACGTATCGGTTAATGACTCTTTATTAATAGCTGAAAAATGAGTTAATTTTGGGTTTATCTCTATGCTACTGGGATCAAATTGGATGACCATGCTATATTAATATACTTGTTTACGATCTTATCTTATTTTTTCTTTTTACTAATTGGTCCCATATACTTTTCAGGATGTTTATCCATTTCATTAAATTGGTATATAGTAAATATAAATGCAATTAATAGCATTGAGAAAAGTAAAAAGCCAGCTATAAATATTTCCGTTTCGCTAATTTTTCTTTTCCTCTTCTGGTAAGCGCTTATATAGAACAAAATGAACAATTCGAATTAATTTACCGTAAATTCCCAAAGCTAATAAACTTGGAACCCAAATTCCGACAAATTGACCCTCTTCTTTATTACCAGTAAACCATAAATAAATGGATAGTAAAAATGATAAAAAAGCAGCTAAAAAGACAAAAATATCATAAACTCTGAACATAATAAATTAATAATAAAATAAATTTTTATCAAAATCAATTTAATTTTTATCCGGTGAATACATATTAATTAATCTTACTGAACGGCGATGGGTCAGATAACTCACCATCCAATCTAAAACCACAATAAAACGATTTCTAAAATCAATTAAAAAAACAATATGAACAATTCCCCAGAGTAACCAAGCTAAAAACCCACTAATGCTTATCCCTGAAATTACTGCTATCGCACTTGAACGACCAATTGTCGCCATTTCACCTTTATTTTTATATTTAAATACTTGTCTTTTTTTGTTCTGCAAATCTGCACTAATTTGATTAGCGATAAACTCACCTGACTGAATTGCACCTTGTGCTACTGCGGGTAATATATTCCCATCCTTATCTTTATAATAAGCGCAATCCCCTATACAAAATATAAGTTTGTTCTCCTTGATACTTAAATCTGATCTGACAATTGCTTGTCCCATACGATTAAAATGCTTAGTAACTGCTTGAACGAGAGACGTCGCTTTATTACCCGCAGCCCAAATAATGTTTTCTGTTTTAATCAACTCTTTACCGATATAAACACCATCTTGTGTAATATTGCTTACTGCGGCGTTTAATTTAACTTCAACTCCCATTTCTTCCAAATCTTGTTGCGCTTTATATGATAATTTTTCAGGATAACTATTCAAAATACGATTACTGGCTTCTACTAAAATAATTTGAGATTTACGTGAATCAAATGCAGTAAAGTCTTTGACAATTGATTTTTTTGTAACTTCTGCAATTGCACCGGCCATTTCGACACCCGTCGGTCCTGCGCCAACAACAACAAATGTGCTAAATCTTTTTTGTTTGCTGGCATATCGGGTTCGTTCTGCTTTTTCAAAGCTATACAACATTCTTTCCCTAATTTTTAATGCATCTGCTGTTGTTTTAAGTCCCCAGGCATATTTTTCCCACTTGTTATTACCAAAATAGGAATGTCTTGCGCCAGCTGCGATAATGAGATAATCATAATAAAACTTTTGTTTTGAATCTCGTGGTCTAACATATTTGGATTTTTTATCAATTTCTGTAATATTACCAATCATAACTCTGATATTATTATATTTTTTAAATATAGATCGGATTGGATACGCAATTTGAGCAGGCGATAACATTGCTGTTGCAACTTGATATAATAATGGTTGAAATACATGATGATTTTTTTTATCGAATAAAATAATATCAACATCATGTTTGGCTAATTTTTTGGCAGCAGCACATCCTCCAAACCCACCCCCAATAATAATGATTTTTTTGCGTTTTTTTCTTTTAAGCATTGTAAATGACATTATATCATTTAATTATCTTTTCGTATTTAAATTTTTTCTTTGATTTAATTATTATTTTTTATTTATAACGTGACTTTATACACGCCATCTTTGGGTTAGCTGCTCATAATTTTAATGATCGAAAGTCCATTTTCTTTTATAACAATAATTGATTTTTTATTTGCTCCTAAAGCATCAGCAATTGCTTGTGCTGTTTCAGGGTCAATATCGTTAAGAGAAAGATCAAGAGTTTTAAGGGTTACCCCTGTACTTTTTTCTAAAGCACCAGCAATTTCTAGTGCTCCTTTAGGGCCAATATTGTTAGAAGAAAGCCCAAGCACTTTAAGGCTTGCTTTTACAATTGCTTCTGCTCCTTCATCGCCAATATTGTTAAAGCCAAAACTAAGCTCTTCAAGGCTTGAGTTTGTATTTTCTTTTAAAGCTTCAGCAATTGCTTGTGCTCCTTTATAGCCAATATTATTATTATAAAGATTAAGCTTTTCAAGGGTTGTATTTTCTCTTACAAGATCAGCAATTTCTTGTGTTCCTTCATCGCTAATATAGTTAGAAGCAAAATCAAGCGTATGAAGATTTTTACAAGCCGCTAATGAGTTTAATAAACCTTTAGGTAAAGAATCCTCCTTGTAAGAATTATAACTAGATAAATTAAAAGTTTCTAAAGATTCTCTATTATTTTTAGTTAGCTCAATAATATCTTCAGGTGTTTTTCCACAGCCTACTTTTACTTTTATATTTTGTCTGTCTTTAATAAAGTCCCTACTAATAAGATTACTTAAATTTCCAGCAAAGCGCTTTATTAATCCTAATGGGTTAGGTTCTGAAAATGTAATTTTTACGGCTGCTTTTCCTGCTGCTGCTTTTTCTTGCACATCAGGTTCAAAACTAACAGTTTTTTTTAGGTGGTACTGGTGCTGGTGCTGCTACTTCTTCTGAATATTTTTTTTTCTGATGGTGTATTTAATTTGTCGTGGAGTGTTACTGTGCTGCTGCTCTTTACGGATATCGACTTACAGGTCCTGATTGCGGATATCCAAATACAGGTTTTGATCTTATTCTATTATGCATTAAAATCTCCTTTTAATGTTTGATTTAAAGTCTAATGACTTTATATATTATCGTATTTTGTATTAAATAAATTTTAATACAATTTATTACTTTATTATATTATCGATTTATTTTGAAAAAAATTGCAAAAAATATATTGAAAATTTGTGGTATTTTATAAATTAATGATATTTTATGATACTAAATTATTTGTCATTTTTATTTAATTTTGGTATAAATTTACTAAATGAATACCAAAATAGTAAGATATTGGCTAAATCTTAACGTATGATCGTTTGGATTCAATTTTTATCTTCTTTTTGGATGACAGCTATCATTTGGTTTGTACAGATAGTTCATTACCCTTTATTTAAATATGTGTCATATGATAATCGACTAGCCTATCAAAAACAGCATATGTATTTAATTTCTTGGATTGTGATGCCGGCAATGATTATTGAATTAAGTTCATTATTACTACTTGGCAAAAAACTATCCTTTTCTTTGCAGTGGATTATATTAATAACCTGTTTACTTGTTATTTGGTTATCTACTTTTTTACTACAAGTCCCCTATCATCAACAACTTCTTCAAAACCCTCAGGATAAAGTCATTATTAAACTCATTCAAAGTAATTGGATTCGAACGATAATTTGGACAGTAAAAACAGTCTTAATTTTGATATGGTTTATATAATGTTTGTCTCTAAAAAACAGCATCATCTATGATTCCAAACCTTAGCATTATTTTGGGTAATCAATTGGTTTTACCTGCTCTCATTCAAGAGTTAACACGATATCCTATATTTATGTGCGAAAGTGATGATTTATGTCGCCATTTTAAATATCATAAACTCAAACTACTGTTTTATCTCACTGCAATGCGTCATTATCGGGATGAGCTTATATCACATCACTGTGACTGCTTCTATCATCCCCTACATCCCAATCATCAGCAGACTTTTATTGATGTACTCTCACAGTTTTGCCAAGAAAATCAAACTCAAACCATTCATATGCTTGAAATTGAAGATCATTTCTTTGAATCTAAAATGACCTCTTTTTGTCAAAAAAACAATATTAAACGTATCACCTACCCAAGTCCTCTTTTTTTAACTTCCAATTCGGAATTTAAAGATTATTTAACCACCGTAAAAAAACCTTTTATGAAAACTTTTTATGAAAGACAACGAAAGAAACTATCAATTTTGGTTGAAAATAATCAACCCATTGGTGGCCAATGGAGTTTTGATGAACAAAATCGAAAAAAAACACCTAAATCTATTCAATTCCCCTCAGCACCAACTTCCTATTTATCATCGCATCGTGAAGATGTTTGTGAACTGATTAAGATAAAATTTAATGATCACATCGGTTCATCCGATTCAAAACTCTACTTTCCTGTTATGCGTTCTGATGTAACCCATTGGCTTAATCAATTTATTAAAGAACGACTATCACAATTTGGTGATTATGAAGATGCTATCGACACAAGATCTGACCTATTATTTCATTCGGGTTTATCCGCTATGATGAATTGTGGATTAATTACACCTCAGGAAATTCTAAATCAACTAAAAAATATTCCTACTGCTATTCCGATTAATTCTATGGAAGGGTTTTATCGTCAAATTATTGGTTGGCGAGAATTTATTCGAGGCATATACCATCATTATCATGAGCAACAAAGTCAAATGAACTTTTTTAATCATCAGCGAAAACTGACAGATCATTGGTATACCGGAACAACAGGCATTACTCCAGTTGATGATGCCATTAAACAAGTCATAAGATTAGGGTATACACACCATATTAATCGATTAATGGTGATTGGAAATGCAATGTTATTATGTCAAATCCACCCTCATGAAGTGTATCGCTGGTTTATGGAATGTTTTATTGACTCTGCAGACTGGGTTATGGGCCCTAATGTGTTTGGAATGAGTCAATTTAGTGATGGGGGTATTTTTGCAACCAAGCCCTATTTTTGTGGATCAAACTATATCCGAAAAATGAGTCATTACCCTAAAAGTGATTGGTGTGATACTTTAGATGCTTTATTTTGGCGGTTTATAGATGACCAACAATTATTTTTAGCTAAAAATTATCGAATGAAAATGATGGTATCTAAATTAAATAAATTTGATTCCAAAAAAATAGCTCAAATCCATAAGTTAAGTAATTATTTTATTCATAAGGTAACAAAGCTATAAAAAATTTTAGCGACTTGTCTTCTTTAAATTGAGCTTGACAATAAAAAGAGAGATAAAAATAGCATAACACTTGCAGGAATAAATTTAATCAATGTATCATGAACCTTAAAATGAGAAAAAATAGCACCAAGCATTAGAATTGACATACCCAATGCGCCAATTGGTAACAGTATTTGAATCCAGTGACCGACACCAATACATAACGCAAATAATATTTTCAAAACGCCAACTAAATAAAAAAACCACTGGGGATAGCCGTATACATTAAATTCTTCTTGTAAGTTCTTAGCAGTTCCACCACGGTAATTTGTCTTTTTATTTACTCTAATCAGCCATACATTTAAAATACCAAAAAAAATAATCGCTTGAATAATATAAATAAAAATTGACTCCAAAACAATCTCCTTTAAGTATAATTGATATTTATTTTATATTATATTTCTTTACTTTTTTCAAGTTGAACTTAATACAGTTAAAATAAAATAAATGTTTTTTTCAAATGGGTATGAACTTTCTTTTGGACATATAAAATAAATTAAATTCTATTAAACCAGCCCACTACCCCTGCAACCTTCCTGTAAATTGGTGGGTTTTTCAGACATAGTCGTTATTTCTGATGGTATCGCTCCATAAAAACTTGTTATTCCAGTACCCCTGCAATCCTCATCATCTGAATCTGTGTGCAATGAATTCTTCATTTGAATTTCACGGGGTATATTTGAAGTTTCCATTTTATCTGATTTATTAGATGCAAAAGTTCATTCAAAATCTTTTTTTTTGGTTCAGACTCCTCTTGAAGAATGCTTGATTTACTAATTAGCAGAAATACTATATCTAACAAACGATTCTTAAAATCGTTATCATTTTTTTCCTTTTTAATATATTAACTTAATATCTTTTTTCCCGACCAATCTAATATAGTCCCTGAATCGTCCTGAGTGCACTTATTGATTACACTAACTAAATATAAAGCGGATTGTTGAGGTGTGAAAAACGTATTTTTAGATCATTTTTTATATGTATTCCTTTTTTGTGTTACAGTTTATATTTTTTTCAATACTATTCAGGAATTCATACTGAATGGGTATCAGGTTCTTTGAAAACGTTTAAATCTTGTTTTCTTTTAGGTGCTAGAGGACTCTTTTCTAATTTAAGTTCATTATCCGAACCTGAATTACTATTTTCCTCTACTACTTCTACTACTACTTTTTGTAAATCACTATCTTGATTTCTATTTTCTAGGGGTCTAGTCTCAAGGTCTTTATTCAAGATACTCTTAGAATATTCAGTTATTTCTAAACTATTATCATTTGTACGATCAAATACAATTCGCTTGTTATCAAGTATATGTCCTTCTTCACGAACGATAACAACAACTTTATCTCTACCACATTTAAACCCTTCAAGAAAAGAGCAACCTTCTGACTTTAAAATTTTAGCAGTAACATTCGCTTTACTTTTTTATTCATCAGTTAATGATGTGCTTTTTTCAATAAAATTGTTAAGTGCTGCTGCTTTAGTTTCTTGGCTGATATAAATCATACCCTTTAATTTACTCATACACATGTTTACAGCTCTCCTACAAAATAATGAATTATTTTTATAAATTTTTAGAAAATAACAAAAATAAATTACACCATATCATGTATTTTGTCTATAATAATCGTTATTTATAGTTCACTCACAAAAAAATAACAATTTAATTAACTCAGTATATTATTCCCAGACCAATCTAATATAGTCCCCGAATCATCCTGAGTGCAATTATTGATTAACTTAACTAAATATAAAGCAGATTGTTTAGGTGTGAAAAACGTATTTTTAGAACGTTTTTGATAGGGTTTAGATAATATGGTGTCTACAGAACCTGGGTGAAGCCCAATAATAATATGTTCAGGATCTATTCGTTGTTGTTCTATAGCTGTTGTTTTAATCATCATATTAAGTCCTGCTTTAGATGCGCGATAACTATACCATCCCCCTAAGCGATTATCGCTGATACTACCAACTCGTGCTGATAAAATCGCAAACACAGAACGTTTTTTAGGCCTTAGATAAGGTAAAAAATATTTTAAAATTAATGATGGCCCAACCGTATTAGTCTGTAAGACATCTAAAAAATTGTCTTGTCTTAGCGATTTTATTGTTTTCTCAGGCTGAATTGTATCTGAATGTAATATACCAGTTGCAACAATAATAATATCAAAGTGAAGATTTTCGGGTAACGATTCGGTTGCGGTTTTTATTGTAGATTCATTGCAAATATCGATATAATGATGTGTTACTTTTTCAGAGTTTATATTCAGGTCACGTCTAGCGAATGAATGAATATGTAACACTTGCTCATCAGCAATATACTGATCTAAAAATGCTTGTCCAATACCGCCTGTAGTTCCGATAATAGCGATTGTTTTTTTAAAATTAGTCATCATTTTTTATAGTATACCATTTTAAATATCATTTTTAACATTAGGTACAATCTCTACATATGCTTTACCTAAATGCGATCCTGTCACCAGCGCTTGTCCTTCCCAATAATAAATAGAAAATGCTGCTGAGACCTCAAGCTCTTGATGATCTAAGACAGCTGAAATCAATAAATCTTCATTAAACTTATAGATCTATTAAAACACATACAATAAAAAATTAACTATTTAAGAATAAACTTACTAATAAATCACAAAAACTGCTAAAATATATTTAAAGTTATATCTGGTAATATAGTCTTACTAAAAAAATAGGAAAATAATATGAATATAATTGTAACTGGTGCTAATCGTGGTATTGGCCTCTCATTTTGTCAGTATTACAACCATCTTGGTCATCACGTATATGGTGTTTGTCGGCAATCGTCGTCTCAACTAGAAACGGTTGCGACTGTTATCAAAAATATAGATATTAGTGATCCAGATTCTTGTCAGTCTTTATTTAAAACATTATCAGGTATCAAGGTTGATGTTCTCATTAATAATGCGGGTATTTTATTAAATGAATCCCTGGGGCAACTTAATTTCGATACGATTGAACAACAATTTAATGTTAATGCCTTGGGTGCATTACGGATAACAGAAGGGCTAATAAAGCACTTTAACCAAGGGGCTAAAGTAGCGCTTATTACCAGTAGAATGGGCTCTATTGCGGATAATAGTAGTGGCGGACGTTATGGTTACCGAATGTCAAAGGCAGCCTTAAATGCAGCTGGAAAATCGTTGGCAATCGACCTAAAGGCATTGGGTCTTGCTGTTGGTATTTTTCATCCTGGCCTAGTATCTACAGATATGATTGGTGGCAATGGTAATATCGAACCTGATGAAGCCGCTCAACGAATTGCTGGCTTAATTGAAAACCTAACACTTTCTAATTCTGGGACATTTTGGCATTCTAATGGTGAAATCTTACCCTGGTAAGTTAGATTATTATAATTTATTACCAAACATTTGTAGAAGAACTATCAAAAAACCTTATTTTTTAAAATCGCTTCTTTTTTGAGGTACTTATTAATTTATCAAAATTAATCTAAAATTATAATTTTATCCTGAATGGTATTCTGCACTACCTGAAATAGGCTAAACAAACTATTTTCTATCTACTCCATACTTTTTAAGTTGCTGGTCAACTATTGCGCTATTTTAATTGTCTCAAAAACCGTCGTGTATGAGACAGTTGGAATACAAGATAATAAATCAATAGATTTATCTGCAATAAAATTAAAAAATAATCGGTAATATAATATGCAGTAAAAAATTTAATAACAAACAGGAAGATTTTTATTCATGAAATCATCTAAACTCTCTATACATCATTTCGCTGTCCAAGAAGATCAGCAGCCACCCAAGCTGATGCAAAAGGATTTTTCAGATTGGCTGACAATCTCCAACAAACTACTGCAAACTTATGCGCTATTGATTTAGTTGCACTTATTTGCACATCCACAGAATTAAAAAATGTGGCAGAAAAAGTGGCGAAAGAACGCGTAGACCAATTAATCCAAAATGAAAAAATAAGAGGGATTAAAGAATCAATAAAGGATATGACAAAAAAACCGCTAACTGCCATCATTTTTTACAGGAAAATGATATTCAAGGTATTAATTTTAAAAATCTAGTACCCCCTCTTCTTCATCAGTGCTTTCACGCTAATGAAATGGCGCTTACCCGAGCCTTAATTGCAACTAAGGCGGATGTGGACGTGATGGATCCAAATAGAAATACCTTGCTTCATATGGCTGCTAATCATGGTTGCAAAGCGATTATCTACGACTTGCTTGCTGTTAAGGCGAATGTGCATACGGATGATAGAGTGCAACGTACCGTGTTTCATTATGTCTCTAGTTCGTTTGATTTGGTTTACACCAATCGTACTCATTCGAGTGGTCTTCCAG
>CAXFGY010000046.1:0-9846 GCA_964002605.1 uncultured Candidatus Marinamargulisbacteria bacterium | reverse complement strand
TATTTTACAACCCTAACCCTAACCCTATTTTACAACCCTAACACTTTATTAATTAGGGTTAGGGTGCTATTTTTACATCAAGAAAAACTGAATATGTTTCCCATGGAATTCAGCTAGGACAAGAATTACCTAGATTTTATAATGAAAAGTATGATGCTATAAGCACTTTACAATTATTAAGAGATAGTTCTTTAGAATCAAAGACCGAATTTCAATCACGTATAATGTTACCTATCGCAACATTGTTATTATGTTATCTAGCGATACCTCTTAGTTACTCTTCTCCAAGAAAAGGACGATATAATAAAATATTTCCAGCATCAGTTATTTACTTTATTTAAGCATTTTATCAGGAATAACATATTTAATATGGCGATTATTAAAAAAACAAGGCAATAAAAATACATTTTTTGATAAGTTGATCAAAATAAGTTGGATTGCAGTTTTTTTATTTTTTGTAGGATATATTGCCTGGTTTGTAATGATTCATTTTGATACTTATAAGTTATTTAAATAAACAAATTTATATTTATTGAATAACGCCGCCGCCAATAACAAATTCATTGTCATATAAAACAAGACTTTGTCCTGGAGTGATATATTCTTGAGGGGAAGTTGCAGTTAATTGAATTTTATTTTTATCTAAAGAATTAACTTTAGCGCGAAACGGAACCATTTGATAACGCGTTTTTATATCGAATGTTTTACCGATCAATGATGGATTTGGGACAACCGTTGTAAACTGAGAAGCCTCAATTGTACTATTATGAAGAGCGCCTTTTTTTCCAACGATTAATTGATTATTGTTGGCATCAATCTTAATCACATATAAGGGTTCATGATGTGATAACTGAAGTCCTTTACGTTGTCCAATTGTATAATGATGTAATCCTTTATGAGTACCGAGTTTGTTTCCATTCATATCAATAATATCACCTGGTAGAGGTGGTTTCCCTTCTAAATTCTCTTCAATAAATTGTCGATAAGTTGCTTTTGTAACAAAGCATATTTCTTGACTTTCTGATTTTTTTGCAGTTAACAACCCCCATTCTTCTGCCATTTGTCGTATTTCTGGTTTTTCATAATTACCCAGAGGAAATAGAGTATGTTTAAGTGATTCTTGGTTCATCATATATAAAAAATACGTTTGATCTTTTCGTTGATCTTTGGCTTTTTTAAAATAAAATTGTCCAGTTTTAGTATTTTGTGTTCGTTTACAATAATGACCTGTAGCAACATAATCCGCACCTAATGATTTGGCTTTAGTCCATAATTCGTCAAATTTGATGTAGCGATTACATTCGACACAGGGATTGGGAGTACGGCCAATCACATATTCATTTACAAAGTAATCAATCACGTGATGTTTAAAGGCATCTCGGATATTAAGTGTATAATGGGGAATACCGAGATAATGAGCAACTTGTTTGGCTTCTGTAATTGAGTTGATATTACAGCAAGCAGATTCATGTTCTGATTCTTTAGGGAGTAGCTGCATGGTGACGCCTATAACATCATAACCTTGTTTTTGTAATAGCGCAGCAGTGACTGATGAGTCAACACCACCACTCATCCCAACGACGACTCGTTTTTTCTTTTTTATTTTTTTTAACTTTTTTATGCTCATTTTAAACTATATCCTAACTGAAAGGGTACTATTTTGCTACTTTTTTATCATTTTTATACATCATAATTAAATAATAAATCGATTGATTGCGATATCACCAAAGGCATAAGATTTGCAATTTATCACCTGAGGAAGTGGTGCGGCGCTACATAACAAAGGTAAAAATTGTAAACATTAGGCATTTCGCGACAGAGCCATGATCAAAAAATAAACGGAAATAAATTTTGATAAATATCAATATATTTAAATTCAATAAATTCAGAAAAAAAGATAATTATATTAAAGCATCAAATTAAAAATACACCTTTAACTAAATTGCGCTTCTAAATAGTGATTAATTAAACTGGATTCATACAGCCATTCAATCGTTTTATCATCTTTTTCAATACGCAAACAAGGCACTTTAATTTTGCCCCCATTTGTATTAAGTTCTGAGCGATATGTTTGATTATTTTTAGCATCACGTAATTCAATCGTTAAGTTTAACTGATGAATTTTTCGCCTGACTTTAACACAAAAAGGGCATAAGTGAAACTGATATAAACTTAATTTTTGGGTTATTTGATTCACCTTTTCTTGTTCATCTTCATTACGTTTGATCGGTTTAGGCCGAGTTACATAGTCAATTCCTATGATTAATTGACCAATAGTCCAGCGTAATAATTTAATTAATGTCATTGATTTACTCCTTTTTAACTATTCTAACGGGTAACTCTTTTTTTTCGCAAGCGATTTTAATCTCTTGTATGCTTAATTCTCTAAAGTGAAGTAATGAGGCTAAAAGTGCTGCTTCACAACCCATTAAGACATCTGTAATATGATCTGCATTACCCGCTCCACCAGAAGCAATTACAGGAATAGATACGGATTTGCTTATCGTATGAGTTAATTCAATATCATAGCCATTTTTAGTTCCATCTGCATCCATTGATGTTACCAATAGTTCACCAGCACCCCGTTGATTCATATATTTTGCCCATTTAATAGCGTCAATACCCGTTTGATATCGACCACCATGGGTATAGACTTCCCATTGACTGTCAGTATCAAGACTTAGGCTAGGATTATTTTCTAAAACAGTTAATTTATTTGGATTAGGTGTATCAAGTGTTGAAGAAATTTTACGCGCATCAATTGCCACAACAATACATTGGCTACCAAATTGGGTACTACTTTCTTGAATTAAATTTGGATTATAAATTGCTGCTGTATTAATTGATATTTTATCAGCACCTGCATTTAATACGTCACGAATTGTACTAATATCTTGAATACCGCCTCCTACTGTAAATGGGATAAATAATTGCGCTGCACAACGTTCAACCAAATCAATAAGAATAGATCGTTTATCTGAACTTGCTGTTATATCTAAAAAAACCAGTTCATCAGCACCATCTTGATCATATTGTTTAGCTAATTCAATGGGGTCGCCAGCATCTTTAAGATTAACAAAATTAGTCCCTTTGACCACCCGGCCATTAGTCACATCAAGACAGGGGATTATTCGTTTTCTAAGCATAGTTTAGGATACCCTCCTCTTAAATAATCATCATATGTCATTTGCTTTTTTCCTTCGGGCTGAACTTGAATCGGAATTAATTGATTATTTTTAAAATGCGCATCTAGAATTTTTATAGACTGTGTATTTTGGACAAAAAATGCACCCGGTTGGGGCGAAAATGCTCTGATTTTAGCGTATTTTTCTTCTATGGTATCAGTGGGATTAAGTTGACGGTCTTTTGTGGTTAGTTTTTGACAATAGCTGGCTTTTTGATGGTTTTGAGGGAATCCGTTTTGAGGATTATTTAAATAATGATCAAGTGCATCAACAGATAACCTGGATAATTGATCGTGTATTGTTTTAAAATTATCAGTTTGCTTAATCAGCATTGACTGTGAAAATACAATATCACCTTCATCCATTTTATCATTCATTTTAATTAAAGTAATTCCGGTTTCCTTTTCATTATGAAGTAATACGGCTTGAATAGGCGATGCGCCACGATATTTAGGTAATAATGACGCATGTGCATTAATACAGTGATATGAATCAGTCACAATTTTAGGCAGAATCATCCCATAAGCAATAACAATAATAAGGGTTGGATTCCATTGATTTAATTGAATGACTAGGTCTTCTTTTGTTGTTGGACAACTAACAGGGATGCCATGATCTATAGACCATTGTTTAATGGGGGTGGGGGAGAGAATTTTGCCACGTCCTTTTTTTTTGTCAGGTTGAGTCATAATCCCGATTAGCTTTATATCACTGCGTTGATATAAGTATGCTAATGAAGGAATTCCAAAGTCAGGACTACCCATAAATACAATGTGATGCTTATATTTCATTGAGAAATAGTATACGCTAAACCTAATACTCAGACTATTGATTATTTAAATCTGTATTATTTAAATCAAAAAAATATATTATAATTATAATCAAACAAGGTTAATTAAAATGAAAAAAGTCGCAATTATTACCGGGGCATCTTCAGGGATTGGTGAAGGGCTAGCTTATCGCTATGCCGAAAAAGGTTATTATCTTGGGTTAATTGCGCGCCGAACAGATCGTTTAATTGAAATAAAAAATAAAATTAATGGTATGTCTGAGGTTGAAGTTGAAACATTAATTTGTGATGTATCAGATAAACAAGCAATATATGATGCAATTAAAATCATCATTAATCGTTGGGGACGTATTGACTTATTAGTAGCAAATGCAGGTATTAGCGAAGCATCCCCGGCCTATGAGGCGCCTGTTAATTGTTTTGAAACGACATTTAATATTAATGTGATGGGGGCCGGTTATAGTGCCTATGCCGTAATTCCACATATGGTTAAACAAAAAAGCGGACAGATTGTGGTGATTAGTAGTTTAGCGGGTTATCGGGGTTTACCTGAAGCGGGTGTGTACTGTGCAAGTAAAGCAGCAGTGAATGCGTTATTTGAGTCGATGCGCTTGGATTTGAAAAAGCATGGCGTGACAGTGAGTATTATTCGGCCAGGTTACATTAAGACCGCACTTACAGATCGTAATAATTATTATATGCCTTTTTTACAGCCCTTAGCTACGGCTATTGCTAAAATCGTGAATGCAATTGAACAGAAAAAGGCAGTTTATTCTTTTCCTTGGCCTTTGGCATTCGTAGTCAAAAGTTTTTATTTTTGGCCACGATTTTTATATGACTGGTGCTTTGCGGGACGGCGTAATGATAAACGTGTTGATTAATTTTCTTTAGATTTATTATACTTTTAAGTATTGTATTGAGTTTTCAATTTTTTTAATGGATTTAAGTACAGGTGTTGTTTGTAAATTTTTTGGATGGATTAAATTGTCTGATTGATCAGGTTTTGTAGATGGAAATGCTAATGGTGAATTTGGTTCTGATTCTGTAACTAAAGTATCTTGTGAAACAGAATATCTTAATTTATGATATTCTTCTTCTGCATTAGTTTCACCTTTTTTTTGTCCTTTAATAATTAATTCGACTAATTTTGTTTCTGCTTTATTGGCTGGAGTTTGACTGTTGTTTTTTGATGGGGCCTCATCTGAATGAGGTATCTTAAATCCTTCTGGTTTAACTTCTAACCTAATTCTACTTCCATCATTCATATTAAAACCCCTTTTATTTATATAATTCAGATTTAATATAATTTTAATTTTTTGTCAAGATCAAGATATATTTAATAATTAATAGGTTTATTATTATATGTAAAATTTACTTTCTTGAGTAAGTTCTATATGATTTTTTCCATAATTTCAGACCCAATAATAATGATAATAACCATAAAATAAGTTCAATATAGTTTGGATTACTATTATAACCTAAAAATCCTTTTAAAAAGACGCCAATATTACCTTTATCATGAAGGATATGGATATATTGTTTTTTTTGAGCATTGTATTGATATAATATAGTATTTTTTTTAATAGTTTGTTGAGGTTCTAAAATATTCCATGGGCGGTTAATATTTTCTTTAGTAATATAATTTGATTTTACCAGATATGATTCAATTTCATGTGTGCCATAGGCAATCATCCCTGATGCGATAATGATTAAGAACAATGTTGTGCCTTTAAAAAATAGATTTAATTTTATTTTTTTTCCTTTTATAACAATTAAATATCCAATTAATATGGCTAAGAAAGCGCCGCTTATAAATCCAGTATACGAAAATGTTTGAGTCATTGAAAAACTAGATATTAAGAAAATTGCGGTTTCAAAGCCTTCTCTTAGTATTGCAAAAAATATTAATATAAATATTCCCCATGAAGATAGTTCTAATGATTGCATTGTTTTTGTTTCTATTTGTTTTTTATTGCTTAAATGTTTAGATATCCAAAAAACGACGTAGTAAATGAATCCGGCGGTTATATACATGAAAATACCTTCAAATAATGCTTGGGTTGCGTTATTGCCTAGCGCTTCTTTAAGTTGTAGCACAATAAATGCAATTATAATACTCGCTATTATTGCGCTGAATGTTGCTAGCCAAATTTTTTTTATCTGATGATGTAATTTGTTTTTTAATAATAATGTATAAATAATACCAACTATCAGTGACGCTTCAAGTGTTTCTCTAAAAACAATAATAAACTCAATCATTTAACTATTTTTCTTATTGAAAATTATTTCTACATTAATATTTTTGAAATATTTTTTAAAATTATTAATTAAAATCCAATTGCAATTGAAGAAATAATACCGCTTTCTGATTTTTTTGCATCACTTTCTTCATATCCTAATTGACCTTCAACTTTAAATACCACTGTATCGGTTGGACGATAGTTCATACCAATTGTTATTCGTGACTTTTGACCTTTAGTATCATTATTTTCATCTAAATCAACGCGACCAAAACGAGAAAACAATGTAAATGTTGGATTATTAAACCCATCAGCAATAATATTATTTTTAAGAAATGAAGGAAAAAAATGATACCTTGATTCAATGTAGTACCCATTTATGCCACTTACATTACCGATACTATCATCAGGATCAATGTGAGCTTTAGCCCATTCAAACATAATTTCAAATGGACCTTTTTTCCAAAACTGATCTAATCCTACTAGCGTAATTCCATTTTCATCATCATGTTGACCCACATAACCACTGACACCTACTTCTAATCCCAGAAATGGACTGATCCCAACTCTTCCTGTCATAGCAGGCTTACTATTATTGTCTTGTTTAAAATTAGGGCGTAAATTTCTAAGCCCTGATTCATCATCAAAATCATTTCCAGCTAATCCATTAATCGTATAAACCTCATAATTAACTTCAGCTTCTGCAACATCCAATGTACCATGAACACCTACACCTGTATCCGTCCAAGTAGTCGGTACAATATATTCAGCATACAAAGGGCGTTGTGTTGTGTCACGAACGTCTGAATCATGCAAAATATTAACGATACCAAATGGTACTAATAAAATTCCAGCACGTAAGAAATTAGTGTCATTCAATGCAAAATCAGCCCAAGCTTGTTCTAGTTTAAGCTCACCTGCAGAGTCAGTATCAACTGAATTTAAATATCCCCCATACTTAAATTCAATTTCTGAATTTACCAGTACACGTTCATGAACTTGACTAGAAGCTTGTAAAATAAATCGATGCGCTTTAAATGTACTAATATCATCATTCATATAAAAATATTCTGTATCAAAATAGCCCCCTAATTTTCGTTCTCCAACACGATCAAATGCCGTGATACTCTTTGCCCCGGTACCTTTAGAACTTGTATTAACTTGAATTTCAGCATAAATAGGAATTCCTATCATTACGCTCAATATTATTAATATTTTTAATTTATTCATCTTTAATACTCCTATACATAATTTATACTCAAGAGTACTGATACTAAATATCACTTGTCAACAATTTGTTTAAAATACTTTCAATTTCTTGAACTGATTCAACTCGCACTAATGCAGAACGAATAGCCTTTGCTCCGTTAATAGATTTAATGTATTGAACTAAATGTTTTCTGATTTCTCTAATACCCACTCTAAGTCCTTTATCTTCTATTAACCAGTTCGCATGTTGAATAATAAGGGGTATTTTTTCTGAAAAAGGAATATTTTTTTCTGCTGAGTCAAATATCCAAGGATTTCCAAATGTAGCTTGTCCAATCAATATTCCATCGAGATTGCCTAATTTACTTAATCCATCAGTATAGCTAGTAATTCCTCCGTTTCCTATTACCGGTATTGTCAATGTTTCTTTCAATTCATAAATAGGATCCCATTGCGCAGGAACATTATAAGGCTCTAAGTATGTCCGACCATGAATACAAATCATTTGAGCACCCGCAGTTTCAGCACCTTTACCAAATTCAATTAAATCTGATGCATCTGACCAACCTAAACGCGTTTTAACAGACACGGGTAATGAAGTCGCATTAGCCAAAGATTCAATTAACAAAAACGCATGCTTCATATTTCTACGTAATGCAACGCCATGTTCTGATTTAACCACTTTTTTAGACGGACAACCCATATTAATATCTATACCTGTAAAGCCCATATCTTCAACAACTTTTGCTGCTGAAATAAAAGTATCTGTATTTTTTCCGAAAATTTGGGCAATAATAGGTTGTTCTGATGGATCAAAAGAAAGTTTTTGAGTTAGTTTTTTAGCATTATGATGAATTCCGTCTGCAGAGGTAAATTCAGTAATAGTAATGATATTTGGATTCACCGCTTTACAAACCCTACGAAATGCAGAATCTGAATATCCATCCATTGGTGATAAACCAATAATTGGTTTATTTAACTTTTTCCAAAACTCTTTTTTATTCATTATAGTAGATGGTATAGTTCATATTACGATGAATCAAGGCTTACCCAAAATTGTACTCCGACAATCCAAGTCTATTAATCTACACCCTGGGGTATATTACTATTGTCGATGTGGATTAAGTAAAGATGGTGTTTTTTGTGATGAATCTCATTTAGGCACTCAAATTGAGCCGAAACGATTTAAAGTAACCGAACCCACATCAGTCTATATTTGTATGTGTCGACATAGTAATAATTTGCCTTTTTGTGATGGTAAGCATCAATCTCTTTCCTAAATGATATAATTTAAATTCTACCCATTCGTTTTCGAATAAACGCTTCTTTATTTTTACAAAGTAAAAAACGGTTTGTTTTTTTTTGATTTTCTAATGTATCGGTTGTTCTATCGCCATAATGATGACCCGGATATATCATAGTAGTAGAAGGCAATGATTTAAACCATTCTAAACTATGATACATATCGTCAACATTACTATTATCTAAATCACAACGGCCACAACCGTTAACAAACAATGTATCTCCTGTAAATAAATGACCTGCAATTTGATAACAAGCACCCCCTGGCGTATGACCTGGTGTTAAATAACTGGTTATTGTTAATTTACCCAGTGGGATTCGATGCTGATTTTTAATTTTAATCAGTGAAGTAACATGAGGCGTTAATGAGGGTGCTTCTAATTCAGATAAATAAACATTAACATAACGATATGACAGCAGTTCATTAAGACCATTACAATGATCATGATGGCCATGTGTTAACAAAATACCATTTAAACAAAACTGTTTTTTTTCAATATAGGTAATTAACTGAGAAATATCCCATGCAGGATCAATCACTAAACATGTTTTGGTATCAGAGTCTGATAAAATATATACAATATTATCCATTGGCCCTAAAAAAAACGACTCAATATGAATCATAGATCTTTTTTTTGGATGACAAATACACCACGCGTTGCGAATAAATTAGCCCCAATAGGAAGTAATGAAATATGATTTTCTTGAATAATAGTAATATTATTTTTTTTACATGTTTGACGAAAACTGTTAATCGAAATAACACGAATATTTGGTGTTTCATACCATAAATAAGGAAGCGATTGAGTTTGAGGTATTTTGCCTGAAAAAAGCTGTAAACGGGTTTTCCAATGTGCAAAGTTAGGAAATGTAATAATCCCCATTTTACCCACTCGTAACATTTCTTGAATAACAAATAGTGGACGGTGAACCTGTTGTAATGTTTGACTTAAAATAACAATATCATAACTTTGATTTGAAAATGCAGACAACCCTTCATCAAGGTTTCCTTGATACACAGGAATATTTTTTTTAATACAATTAATAATATTATTATAATCAATATCAACACCATAAACGCGACACGCTTTTGTTATTTTCAATGAATCAAGTAAACACC
>CAXFGY010000045.1:0-9914 GCA_964002605.1 uncultured Candidatus Marinamargulisbacteria bacterium | reverse complement strand
CGGTGTCACGGCTAATAATGTATCGACACTACCTTGCTCAACTTCTTCCATAATCCGCGTCGATAAGCCATTGGCATGAATTGCTTGTAACCCATCCGCTCGGGCCGCCACAATTTTTTTTCGATTGGTATCAACAATAACCACTGGAATTCCTGCAGTTAATAATGACTTGGCCATTTCTCGTGCCCAATCATGAGCGCCAATAATTAAAATACCTTGTCGACTTGGTTTCATATCTAATAAAAATGCCAGTGGCCTTCCTAATAAGCCATAAATGACAACAGTTACAACAATGACAATAAATACAATAGATAATAATTCGCTACCAATTGCAACGCCCTTTTCTTGTAGCTCTAATGAAAATAAAGCCGCAACGGCTGCTGCCACAATTCCTCGTGGTGCCATAAAAGACATAAATATTTTATCATTTAACGTGAGTGTCGATCGATATGAGGAAACAAACACCATTAACGGTCTAATAATAAAGATTAAACTTCCTACAAATAATATCATTGGCCAAGATACCATTGATAGTAACTGGTCAATTCGTGTGGTTGCTGCCAATACAATAAAAAGTGATGATAATAATAATGTAACCAACTGTTCCTTGAACGTAATAATGTGACGAATAATAATCACTTTTTGGTTGGCCATAATAATTCCCATTAACGTAACCACCAATAACCCTGACTCTGCTTGAATCATGTTGGATATCACATAACTTAATAACACCACAATCACTGTAAACCCTTCTTGTAAAAACCCCGGAACCCAATTATGTTTAATCACAAAAATTAATACGACTGCACCAATACTTCCCAATATTACCCCTAAAGCAATCGTTGATAGAATGACTGTTGTCGCCACGTTAAGAACACTCGTCGTATTTTGTGCAATGACAATATCAAACATTAAAACCGATAATGCCGCACCAACAGGATCAATCACAATCCCTTCCCAACGCAAAATAGACGTTACTGAGCGCTTAATCTTTATTTGTTTTAATAATGGAATGATTACTGTCGGACCGGTAACCACTAAAATTGCGCCTAATAAAAACGCTTCTGATAAATTAAACCCAAAGCATAAGTGTGCTGAATATCCTGCTAAAAGCCATGTTAACACTGCGCCGACAGTGACTAAACTTGTGATAACCCCTGCTGTTTTTTTTAAATCAGAAAATTTTAGACTTAATCCGCCCTCAAATAAAATAATTGCCACCGAAATTGAAACAAATGGATATAGAATCTCGCCAAAAAGTTCATTCGGGTAAATCAACCCTAAAATAGGTCCCATAATAAAACCACATAATAAAAAAAGAACAATCGCAGGAATACGAAATGCCCATGCAGTCCATTGAGCTAAAACACCTACTATTGGAATACTTGATACTGCAAATAAAAGACTTCCTTTCATATTATTTGTACCTTTTTATTAAAAAAATCATTATATTCATTACGTTTTAAGTATATCATGGTATCATTATAGTTTAACTTGCAATATCATTTTGGTTAAGGAGTATCGATCAATGACTATTTCTTTTAAATTATTAACACAAGCCCCAAAACAATCAGCGCTCTTTATTTTACCTATAGCTATCAATCAATCCCTCCAGTTACCCTCCTATTTATCGTCTGACATCACTAAAACCATTCACGCCTTAACTAATACCTCTCCTTTTTCAAACAACTATGGATATCAAGTTTTATATTCCCCTTTTTCAAATTACTTAAACCATTTAATTATTAATGTAACACACTTAACGGACTGGCATCGTATTGGAGGGGATATTGGGCACCAACTTCATACGCTCTATCCAAAATCAGTGACAATTGACTTGTCAGTACTTTCACTTTCTGAAACTTCAATTCAAGCACTTGTTGAAGGGATTATATTAGGGTCATATCGATTTTTAGATTATAAAACCAATCCAAGCCGTTTAAATAAACTAACAATTTCTATTGTTAATTCTCAATCCTCCTCCACACTACAACAAGCGATTACGACGGGAGAACGTTTTGGAGCTGCTACTAATCGTGCTCGCAATTGGGCTAATATGCCCAGTAATGATCTCAACCCAGATCGCTTTACTGCAATTGCAAAACAACTATTAAAATCGACTTCAATTCAACTGAGTGTAATTGATCATCATAAAGCTAAAAAGTTAGGAATGAATGGCTTAATCGGAGTGGGTCAAGGAAGTGCTATTCCGCCTAGATTATTGGTAATGAAATATAATATTAAGCGAGGCGATCGTCCGATTGCCTTAGTTGGCAAAGGCGTTACGTTTGATACAGGTGGGATTTCCATAAAAGGAAGTAAAGGCATGAGTGATATGAAAGCGGATATGTCCGGTGCCGCTGCCGTATTATCTGCAATGATAACCATCGATCAATTCAAACCCAATGTCCCTATTTTAGCCTTAATTCCCTTAGCTGAAAATATGCCTGATGGGGCTGCACAACGACCAGGCGATGTGATTACAGCGATGAATGGTAAAACCATTGAAATTATCAATACTGATGCAGAAGGACGTCTTATTTTAGCGGATGCCTTATGTTATGCCGTCAAACAAAAAGCTAGTAAAATTGTTGATATTGCAACATTAACCGGGGCGTGTGGTGTTGCTCTAGGTGAATTGGCGATGGGTTTAATGACAAATAATGATCAAGAAGCCAATACAATGAAGTCAGCAGCAGAAAAAACAGGTGAGCGCGTCTGGCAATTGCCTTTGTATGATGAATATATCGATTACTTAGAGTCCACAGTTGCTGATATTGCGCATTGTTCAGAAGGACGGTATGGTGGTACGTGTACCGCTGCTAAATTTTTAGAACAATTTGTTGATGATTTACCTTGGATCCACTTAGATATTGCCAGTGTTATGAGTCAAAAAAAGAATAAAGGCACCCATGTAAAGGGGATGTCAGGTGCAGGGACGCGTAACCTAATTCAGTTTATTTTAGATCAAGC
Organism: uncultured Candidatus Marinamargulisbacteria bacterium; assembly: GCA_964002605.1. Lineage (GTDB taxonomy): Bacteria > Margulisbacteria > Marinamargulisbacteria > CAXFGY01 > CAXFGY01. The sequence continues at coordinate 6,941 of CAXFGY010000045.1, read as the reverse complement.
GTATTAAGGTTGAGAATTAATACGGACTAAGTCGGCTAAAATATTAATTGTTTCATCTAAATATAAGTCTTTACTTAAATTGGTTTCCCATTCTTTAATTAATGTCTCATCATGCATTTTAGTTAACGGATCTTTTACTTGCGTGATCGCAACATTAAACGCTTTCTCTTGACTTTTTTTATACTGTTTTGATTCTTGATCAATCATTTGCTTTAAATCGTAAGCATCAGTTAATGATAATGACCGCTTTGTATTTTCTTTTTGTTGATTAATAAATAATAGATGGTCATTTAATGCTTGAAAACGCGGACTTTTTCTAATACGAAGACGACTATTTTTTGACAATTGATTAATATTAATTTGATTATCAAGTGGCACAAAATTTGTAGTTTCAGTACGACTCCACGGTAAAGACCGTGTTAAATATTGTTCACCCACTTCAAGTTCTTTTTGATTATTGGGTAATACAATATCAGAAATAACCCCTTTAAATTGCGTCGATCCACCATTAATTCTGTAAAACTTTTGAATCGTTACTTTTAATGATCCCATTGGCTTAAAATGATCAGCAAATTGTTTAAAATTATCTAATTGAACAAATGTTTGAACCGTTCCTTTTCCAAAAGAATGATCCGTACCAACAATAACAGCACGATTATAATCTTGAAGTGCACCCGCTAAAATTTCAGCGGCTGATGCACTGTACATATTATGTAAAATAACAAGGGGGCCACGATAATTTATTTGGTCATCTCGATCTTGGTAAACTTGATTTTTATACACATTTTGTTGTAATTGGTTACGATAGCGGCCACGGACTTGAACGATTGGACCTGTTTCAATAAATAACCCGGCAGTATCAATGGCATCAACTAATGCCCCCCCCTCATTGTTACGTAAGTCTAATATTAACCCATCTACATTACGCTTTATTAGTAATTCAATAAGACGTCGCGTATCATCTGTTGTATTTCGTGCTGACCGATCTTTAAAGTCACGGTAAAATTTTGGAATATTGATATAACCAAATTGATATGGACTATTATCTTTTTTAATCAGTGCTGCTTTGGCATAAGTCGATTCAATCACCACAATATCACGTATAATGGGTATGACCTGCTCTTTTCCTGTCGGTTTTCTAACTGTTAAGCGAACTTCTTTGCCTTTATCACCTCGAATTAATTTTACTGCATCTTTTACACGAGCACCTTCTATACTCACTGGTTCTGCAAGACCTTCCCCTACTTTTAAAATTATATCATCGGCTTTTAACTCCCCTTGACGCCACGCTGCACTCCCTGCAACAATACGGACCACTTTTATATACCCATCCTCTTCTTTAAGTACAGCACCAATCCCTTCTAATTTTCCCGAAATTGAAATATCAAACTCTTCTTTTTTCTCAGGTTCAAAATAAGAGGTATGCGTATCAAAAATATTTAATACCGCATCAATATAGACCGCAAAATAATTTGAAACTTCTTCTTCTAATAATCGTTCAAAAAGCTGATCTAAATCTTTTTTTACTTTTTCACGGGCTTTTTTTTCTAACCTTGAATCAACAAGATAAGGATCTCGAGTGGTGTTAATATTAATCGATACGGTCACATTCCCAGATGTTGTTTTTGTCTCTTCACGTTCTAATAACGTTAAATACTGATTAACAACTTGATAAGCTAAATAATCTTGCCAAAATAATTTAAGACCTAAAATATTAGGCGCATATTGACGTTTTTTTGTATCCGTTTCAATGACTCTATCTTGATGTAATGAAATTGGCTTTTCTAATAATTTGGGATACCATGATTGAACTTTAAGAATCCGCTTTTTCAAAACCTTCATCGCAACCGTCATCATATTTGTTTTACCTTTACGTAGGTCGTCATCAATTTTGTGGCGAAATCGCTTCAGGTAATCAATATCAGATGCTAATAAAAACTGTTTGGCAGGGTCTAATCTTTCAATATATAGATCAAACACTTGCTCAGAAAACTGATCATCGATGTTAATCGGGTTAAAATGGGCATTTTGAATATAAGCTAAGATAAGTTGTTGGATTGCTTCTTGCTTATTGAGGCCTAAACCCAATACCATACTTAATGACATTAACCCAATAATAATACTAACTCTTAATTGCTTCATTATTTACCTCTTGAGTCTATCAGATTAACGCATTACCGTACACTTTTCGATTTGTGACACTTTAGTTCCATTGTTACTTGTTAAAGTCACAACATAAATATACGTCCCATTACTTATTGATGACTCTAGCTGCCACGTTATATCTACAAAACCGCTATAGCCTCTATCATATAGCGTTGTTACCCTTTGACCTTCTGGTGTAAAGATTTGGATCTGAGCATTAAATTCTGGTTGATTGGTATCAATACGAAATTGGGTTTGATTAGACCGTATCGGATTGGGATAATTGTATACTTCTCTGACTTTAAAATCGATATTGGTCTGGAATACAGGTGCTAAATCATTTAATTGGCTTACAGAAAATAATGAATTAATATTGATTACACCATACCCATGAGAGTTAGTCTTACTATCTGATTCTGTTGATTGTTGTAAGTAATGATAAATATCATCCCCTGTTAGTTCAGGTCTAGCAGAGAGTAACGCGCCAATGATACCACTGACTATTGCAGTGCTTTGTGATGTTCCGGATTGATAATCATACGCATTACCCGGTACAGCAGCTAGAATTTGCTGCCCTCTAATCATGAAATCAATGTGATCTCCGTAAGAGGAAAATGTGCTTTTTTGACCATTCGACCCCACCGATCCAATGGTAATGACGCCATCCAGACTGGCTGGATATTCAGGGATATAGGAATTGGCATTGCCAGCAGCGGCCACCACAATCACACCCTTATTTAATGCGTATTGAACGGCTTCTTTAAGAATGGTATTCACTTGAAAAAACCCCCAGCTACAGTTAATAATATCTGCACCTTGATCAACTGCATATCGAATTGCTGCTGCCGCATCGACTTGATTGCCATTTCCTTGATCGTCAAAAATACGAATCGGTAATACTTTAACTCCCCGACTAACTCCTGAAATACCAATCCGGTTATTGGGTTTTGCGGCAATAATACTCGCAATATGCGTTCCATGCCCTAAGTCATCAGTCACCAATGGTGACCCATTACCCGAACTTATTCCTGAAAAACTATATCCATACCGATCATCAATATAACCATTATTATCATCATCAATGCCATTACTAGGTTCTTCTTGTTGGTTGATATAAATTGAGTCCCGCAGATCCTCATGGTTATAATCAACACCAGAATCAATAACCGCGACAATAATCGTTTTATTATTGGGTAAAGAAACTAACTGATTAAGACTTAACTCCATCATGTAGTCCTGTTGTTCATATAGGGGATCATTTAAATCAGAAAATAATCTTAAGGGATATACCTTCTCAATATAATCAATTGCTGTATTTGTAATCAAACGGGATATCATTTTTTGATGATCTGCTGTTTGGTTATCAATGTCTGCTATTAATGTTATTTCTGAATGATGATTTTCATGATCACTCACTGATAAATTGAGTGAACGACGTTGCGACTGACTTGGATGTTGAATTTTTTTGATCTCTGATAGCCCTAACTCAACTAATGTTGCGGCTAATTCTGGTACATCAGTGATATTTTGGGGATTAATTTTTATAATCAATTGATTTTGAGTTGCATGAATCGGAAAAATAAAAAAGACGAGCATGATGACCCAATATAAAGATAATGATCGTCTTATTTTAAAAAACCCAATCGCAGTAATTGCAATATAAACTCCTAGAATATAGTGTCCCATTAAGAAAAATTGATAGTGGCTTACCTGTTGTCTAAATCGATAAACCCCCTGTATAAAATAATCACTATAATTAAACTGGGGATGGATTTTAAAATACGTTCTAATAGCCAATGGTGACTCCCGCACTATGTTGCTGACCCAGATAACGATGTTGAGTATATTCATAATGAACAATCATTTTTTGAGATAAATATAAATTAATCCCTCCTCCATATTGAAAACGAGCTGTAAGATCTGAAATGCCCACTGATAATTTAAGTCGCTCATAGAGAATTAATTCATAACCCAAATTGACTATAAAATTTTGATTATTATGGTCAAAATCAACATCAGCTAAAACTGATTGTGTATTAAAATGAACCATTACACCCATATGACTAGTCGGTAAATACGTTTCTTGCCGACCTGTTGACCAATTAACTTGCTTACCCAAATTATTAATACTCGCGCCCAAACTAATTCGTGATCTTGCATAACGCAGCCCCATATTGATTGCCGTTCCTGTACCTGTTTCAGAATCAATTTGATGATACCGATAGTTAATTGAAGTACCAAAAGCGATATCTTTCCATACATACCCAATACTAATCATGGGCACCACTAAATAATCATTAAAATTTCCGATGTAACTACCATCGATGTCTCTTTTTTGAATATTTTCAATCAATTGTGCGGGTATATTAATAGCAATTGCAGCACGCTTGTTCAATGGAAGTCCCCAAGCAATTGAGGTATTTTTTATAATGCCAAAATGACTACTATAGTAGGTTTTAAATTGAGGATAGGTAACAGTTGTGACTGCTGCAGGATTTTTACTACTAGTGACTATACCGTCATGATCCGCTGTGATTGCATTGCCTTTTCCTCTGGCGATTATTGATAACCCTGAATCACTAAAATAGGCTGCAACTACGCCGTTAGTTATACAAAGTATTGCAATAATTAATCCAACATTGATTAAACCCATACTTGTCCCCTTGATCATGGCCAACTCTATTTCCTTAAAATTTTTATTAAAATTACGGTTATAGATATGCCCACTCTTGGGAGTGTTTAAACATGTAATTGAGATAATCTTTTAATAAAATGGGACTATCGCATGCGATGTCGCCAAAGACATAAGATTTGAAATGTATCGCCTGAGTCAGTGTTGCAACGCGACATAACGAAGGTGAAAATTGTGAAAATTAGGCATTTCGCGACAGCGCCCAAATGGGTTGAAATTAACAGATCGCTATAGACCCATTTATCCAGAGTAATGAAGTGAGTAAGGCTTTGTTATGGTTCTTATTGAGAATATTACAAAATAAAAAAAATGAATCTATTTCGCATGTTGCCAAAGTTCTAAGATTTACAATTTATCGTCTGAGGCGGTGGTGCAACGTGACATAACGAAGGTAAAATTGTGAAGATTAGGCATTTTGCGACAGCGCCAGCAGAATCAAATCACGAATAAAAAAACATTTAGACTGGCCCACTGATGAGCCATTATCATTTAACTTTATGCTGAGTGATCAGTTTGTTCAGGTTTTTGAGAATTTTTAGAGGGTGGTGTCGTTGGTTGTTGTGATGTAGCCTCTGAAATTTCTATGTTTTTTACTGTTGCTTTTACTTTTATTGATGATGGTGGAGAACCCTTAGGTGAATTTTGTTTTGGTGGTGGTGGTGATTCTGGTGGTGGTACTGAAATAAAGGCTGATACTGTTGCTGCTGCTTTTCTTGCTCCTGCTGCTGCTGCTTTTTCTGCTGCTGCTGCTGCGCCTGTTGCTCTTGGTGCTCTTGGTGCTCTTCGTACTCTTTTTTTGTGTTTTGTTGCTGCTGTGTCTGCTCCTGATGCGCTTGTTTCTATTGTTGGTGCGAATTGTACTTTTTTTTCTTGTTTTGTTGCTGCTGCTGGTGGTGCTGCGGCTGTTTTTGGTGCTGTTTTTGCTGCTGCTGGTGGTGATTCTGGTTCTGATCCCCAATCTGCTGCATTTGATGTCGTTTCTGATCCATCTTCTGCTGCTGATCCTTCTGCAAGTACAGTTGCTAACTTATAAACTGGGTCTATGGGTGGGGTTATGCCTTCTTTTCTTTTTCTGCCTGCTACTGATGTTGGTGGTACTGCTAGCGCTGCTTCTGGTGCTGCTGGTGGTGCTGCTGGTGGTACTGGAATAAAGGCTGATACTGTTGCTGCTGCTTTTCTTGCTTCTACTGCTGCTGCTTTTTCTGCTGCTGGTGCTGCGCCTGTTGCTGCTGCTGGTGCTTTACCTTGTGCGGTGGCTGGTGACTTTTGGCATAAGTTGTTCAATTGTTTTTCAATCTTGCTAAAAAAACTAAACAATCTAGAGCAACATGATTTTGGGTTATTGGTTTTTGTATTTCGTTGTAAACTAATATTTTTACTACTATTTTTTATAGTTTCATCAATGGGATGATTTAATGTATCCGGTCTATTTTTTATTTTAAGAATAAATTTATATAATGAAAATGCAAATAGTACCTCAATTTTATTTGAATATTTTAATTTATTCAAGTTCATATCATTAAAGCTCTCATCCATGATTGTTTCTTCTAATTCTTCATAATTGGAAACTTTTAAAATTTCATGCTCTACATTATTGGAGGTAAAATTAGTATATATTTGATTAATCAAGTTATCTAGCCGATCACTCAAGGTATTGTTTTTCAGTTCATTTAGTATGTTTTGCAGTTCATCTAGATAAATGTTATATTTTCTAACTAATTCTAGATATTTTTCAACATCTTCTTCCTCATTTAAACATATTCTGGCAGCTTCTAAATGCAGTTCAAATCTCTCTAAATCTGATGTTGACTCACTCTGGAAATCTGATGTTGACTCAGAAGTTGGATGTTTTTCAGATTCTTGTATTACTTTAGTTGCATTGAATAATTTAACAATATGAATATTTTCTATTATGTTAAAAATAATTATACGCTTTAATACAGCTGCGAATTTAGCCTTGCTTTCCTCATGAAATCTTAGGTGCTTACCTGTATCTATTTTATGTAGCTTATTTTGAAAAGTATAATAATATGGCGTATTTATAAAAGATTCATAATGACCTGTAAATTGGGTTAAAAGATCAGCTAACCTATTTAGGTCTTCT
>CAXFGY010000044.1:0-9994 GCA_964002605.1 uncultured Candidatus Marinamargulisbacteria bacterium | reverse complement strand
GCAGCAGCAGCAGCAGCAGCAGCAGCAGCAGCAGCAGCAGCAGCAGCAGCAGCATTAAGAGCAGAAGCAGATAGAGTAGAAGCAGCAGCATTAAGAGCAGAAGCAGATAGAGTAGAAGCAGCAGTATTACCAGCAAAAGCAAGACTAGCAGAAGCTAAAGCAAAAGAACCAGCAGAAGAAGTAAGTCGAAAACGAGTAGCATTATTTAAAGCATTACTTAAAGCATTATTAGCAGAAAAAAAAGAACCAAAAGCAGAAAGACTAGCAAAAGTAGAAAAATTAGCAAACGAACACTTAGAATTAGCAAGGATAGCAGAAGCAAAAGCAAAAGCAGCAGTAAGAGCAGCAGCAGCAGAAGTAGAAGCATTAAAAGTACAAGTAGAAGAAGTAGAAGCATTAAAAGTAGCAGTAGCAAAAGTAGAAGCATTAAAAGCAGCAGCAGTAGCAACAGCAGCAGAAGCAGCAGCAGTAGCAACAGCAGCAGAAGCAGCAGCAGAAAACTTAGAAAAATTATCAAAAAAACACTTAGAAGAAGCAAGTATAGCAGAAGTAGAAGCATTAGAAGTAGCAGCAGCGGCAACAGAAGCAAGAATAGCAGCAAAAAAAGCAGTAAAAGGAGCAGAAGATAAAAATGCAAAAGAAATAACACAAATCGAAGTACAGTTCTACGAATTAATTAAGTCTTGGGCCAACAATGGAATACCATTTTATATTAGGGCATTATTAAGAAATATAGATAAAGAGATCGAGGGGTTTACGCTTAATAAAAACCATTTCGTTTATAAACTCACTATTAGTGAAGATAAATCGAAAGAAATATTCAATCTTTTGGTTGAAAATGAAGTTTTAAAGCTAAATGGAGAGAATTATGAAATAGATGAAGAACTCAAGGCGGAGTATGTATTCAATTTACTGAAGGGAGAAGATAAATCTACACAGGCACATGTTCTAAAAATTTTGAATTGTTCCTCTGTTAAAGAAGATTCATTCGTTTATGATGTCGATATTGGTGAAGATGAAGCGCAAAAAATCTTAGATAGTTTGTTTAAACATGAAGTTTTAGATAAAATCGAATATTATAAAGTAAACAAAAATGGACAAAAACTCAATGAGGATAATATAGCCAAATTACTGGAGGAAGAAGATAAATCTATCAGTTCACATATTTTATCCGCTTTGAAAAATCATAGTAATATTGATAACAATGCATTTATTGAAGACCAAAAAATTAATCGAGCTAAATCAAAAAAAATATGCGATCTTTTGGTTAAAAATAATATTTTAGAGCAAATAAATGATCAAAACAAAAATTATAAAGCAATAAGAAATATAGACAGAATCGGCAAGGAGGATATAAAACAATGTCTGGGAAACTTAGCCGAACCTAAGAGGGAACATGTTTTAATGATTTTGCATAGTTTGAATGATATAGGGTGGGAGAACTTAATCGCCTTGGAGTTAAAGTTGAAACATCAATATAATATTAAAATTAAAATAAATAAACGCCTCAACAGAGATGTGATTAATGAGGAGGCATCGAAGAAAGGATATCGGAAAGAAAGAATGAAGCAACTAGAACCTTTAGTGAAGTACTGCTACCAAAATGGCATGCCAATTTTCATAAGGACATTATCAGAAAATTTCTGCCATCGAGATAAGAGTCTAGTTTGGGAAATGTTAGGCGTCTTGAATGAATCGTTAGGGGACTTAGAAAATCAGCTTGGAAGTTAAAATAAATTGGTCAAAATTAATAAGCTGATCAATTGGGAGCGAATCCAGCAGCTGTAGATGAAAATGGAGATACAGCCTTAATACATGCTGCGAGAAACGGTAATGTAGACCTTTTTAGGGCTATATTATCTAAGTATGATAATAGAATACATCAAAATAAACATAAAAAGAATGCTACACAGATTGCTAATGAACATGCTCATTCAGAGATTGTAAGTTGTAGTGTTAACTATACAAAATAAGTAGAAGTAGTTACCAAAATTAAATTACGATTTAGAGGAAATAAAGGACGAAATGAAGCACAATAAATAGAAAAAAAACTAATAGATGAATATGATCGTTGTGCTATATCTCTTAATATATTTTATCATAAACAGACAACAACAACAGAATGTGGTCATCAATTTAGAACTGCCAATCTTGAAAAATGGAAAGATAGTCACACAACCTGCCCATTATCTAGAAAGTATATAATTTCTACTGACGAAGCTGGTGAAACTATGTCATCAAGGATTTTTAAATTTCTTAATTATGCGACAGCGCCATAATTGAAAAATCAGTAATCAGCTGATAAACTCAAATTCCCTAAGATGTTAAATGCGCGAGTGGTGAAATTGGTAGACACGCTAGACTTAGGATCTAGTGCCGCAAGGCGTGGGGGTTCAAGTCCCTCCTCGCGCACCATGAGTTATCAGGGTGTATAAAGGGCGGTTAGCTCAGTTGGTTAGAGTGCTAGCTTGACATGCTAGAGGTCACAAGTTCGATTCTTGTACCGCCCACCATAGAGTAAAATGATTTGAAATATCAATAGCCAATAACAACTAAAAGGAATAAAAATAAATTTGAATAGCATGAAAAATATATATCAAAAAGTAGCCTATATCATAATGACGAGTCTTGTCATTGTCATTAGTGTCGTGCTGTGGCAATGCTACATTCCAGTAGCGTTTAAGGGCTCGGAAAAAGTGGTTACAATTCCTAAAGGAAGTACGCCGTTACAGGTTGGAAAGCAATTGCAGTCAGTCGGCTTAATTCGGTCCTCACAGGTTTTTTATGGGTATGTTCGGATTATGGGTCTTAAAAAACCATTGCGTGCAGGTTCATTTTTATTATCGCCAACCCAGTCAATACCCCAGTTAATTCAGTCATTACAAACAGATAATGGAAGCCATCATTTAATCAGGATTACAGTGCCAGAAGACTATAACATTTGGGAGATTGCAAAACGGTTAGCAAAAAAGGGCATTTCGAATTATGATGCCATTGTCCATTATTGGCATGAAACAGCAAAAAAAGACTTTGAAGATGAATTCTCCTTTTTAAAAGGGGTTCCCGTGAGTACATTAGAAGGGTACTTATATCCTGAAACTTACTATATTCCAAAAGAAAAAGGATTAGAAACCCTGACACGGTTGATGTTAACTGAGTTTCAAAATCGGATTATTCCCCTGTGGGACAATGATCCTGCAGTTAAACGATCTCCTAAGGCACGTTTTAATCGACATCAAGTGTTGACCATTGCATCGTTAATTCAAAAAGAAGCACGGTTAAAGTCAGAGATGCCATTAATCTCAGCGGTATTTTATAATCGCTTACAAAAGCGGATGCAACTTGCAGCGGATCCAACAGTGGTATATGCAATGGGAAAGTCGTATAAAGATAAGGTGTATTATAAAGATACTAAAGTAGACTCTCCTTATAATACCTATAAATATTCAGGCTTTATGCCATCACCCATTTCCTGTGTCAGTGAAGCTGCATTTAAAGCATCCCTAACCCCCCAAAACGTATCTTATTTATTTTTTGTAGCGAATAAAGATGGTTCTCATACGTTTACAAATACATATCGTGAACACTTATATACTCAAACACAATCAAGATAAAATGTTGTCTCAACGTCATAAATCAACTATGATAGATTCTTTATGATGAAAAAAGCAGATCAATTAATTGCTAAAAATAAAGAGCGTTGGCATACTGCGCAAATTAATGAGAATGAGCTTAATGCAGTGATGCAGAATTTTGGTTTGACAGAACGGTTAGCCAAAATAATATTAGCCCGTCAAATTGGAGATCATTCTGATTTAAAATCATTTCTTGAGCCAAATGCCGAGCTGAGGTATCAATTCGACCAAATTACTACGTCAGATCAATTGAATAAAGCGGTTAATCGAGTTCAAAAAGCGATTAAAAACAAAGAGTTAATTATTATAAACGGGGATCCAGATGCAGATGGCATTACCGGAACAACAATTTTAGTATCTGCATTACAATTTTTAGGTGCTAGAGTTGATTATGATTTTCCAGCCCGCCCGCGAGAAGGACATGGTCTTCAAGTCCGTATTATTGAACAGGCCGTTCAACGCAAAGCGACGTTAATTATTACGACTGATTGTGGTTCAAAAGATATTGAAGCGACACGATATGCGGTAGATCAAGGCGTTGATGTCATTATCACAGATCATCATATTTTAGGCAAAAAGTTGCCGCCAGCATATGCATTAGTAAATCCTCATTTAGTTAAGGAAAAAACGCCGTTTAAAAAATGTGCCGGTGCAACCGTAACGCTTAAGTTTATTCAGGCATTATTTAGTCATTTAAACACAGAACTTCCAGAACCTGTGTTGGGATTTTTTATTGCATGCGCAACTTTAGGAACATTGTCAGATCGGATGTCAATGAGAGATCCACTTAATAGAAGATTAGTAAAAGAAGGCGTTTTGGCACTGCAAAATACAAAACGAGAAGGTTTAAAAGCATTAAAGCGTGTTTGTGGAGAGTCAGGTGCAATTATTCGGCCCCGCTCTTTATCCCGAACAATTATTCCACGTTTAAATGCACCGGGTCGCATTGGAGATCCTGTAGCTGGAATTCCAGATTCTAATATGGTAGTTTCACTATTATTAATTGGTAGTGGGAAAAAAAATGTCCGGAAAGCTGCAGAAATTGCAGATCAATTTAGTGATGTTGTTGAATTAGAAAAAGATCAAAAAAGAACAGTGTCACAAGAAGATCGTGAAGCAATGTCAAGTGCCACAAGTGTTGATGATGTTAATGAGCAACGCAAGTATATTACTAATAAAATTGAAGAAGAAATTGATCAATTAATTGATGAACAAGTGGATATTGAAGATAATATTATTATTGTACAAGGAAAAAATTGGAATTCAGGGGTTATTGGTATTGATACAGATCGCTTAAAAGAACGGTTTTTAAGGCCAGCAATTATTTTAACTCAATTTGATAATGATAGTTATGTTAGGGGGTCATGTCGCAGTATTCCAAAGATTAATTTATATCAGTTAATTGAAAATGTGAGTGAGGAATTTGATGAATTGTATCAACGAATGCTATTTGGAATTGAAGTTAATTCAGAGTCAGGTGTTAGAAAAGTAAATGCATTTGGAGGCCATTCACAGGCTTGTGGATTTACATTGCATAAAGACGATGTGGCAGAATTTATAAGATTAATAAAAAAGCAAATTGACCAACTTCCAGAAGAAGAGTTTGAATATCATTATGATGTGATTGATGAATTACAATTTGATGATATTTCGCCAGGATTAGTTTATGAATTAGATGAGATTATGCCTTACGGACAGGAATTTGATTTTCCTATTTTTTCAATTAAAAATTGTGATATATCTAATGGAAAGCCATTTGGAAATAAATATCAAGAAGTGAGTAAACCTCATTTAACCTTTAAAGTAAGTAAAAAAGCAATAAAAGGAATTACAAAGCAGTATGATGCAGTGGGCTTTGGATTATGGGAAAAGTTTTGTCTCATGAGGTCTAATATTGATCTAACGATGAAATATGATTTAATTTGTATTGTTGAATTTGATATGCATCGACGAAATAAAAATCAAAAACCTCGAATTCGTTTAAATGTACTTGATATACGTCCGTCAAAAAAATAAATATAAACGTGACCATTTTAGTTGAAAAAACAACAGTAGAGTGGTTAAATTTTCTTAATAATTGTGCTGACATTGCAGGTCCAATTGCCAGTAAATATTTTAATGAATCTATATTGCCTACCCAAAAAGATGATGAGTCCATTGTAACAGAAGGAGATTTAGAGATTGAAAAAGCAATCCGTCGCTACACTGAAGTTCATACGCCGGAATTGACGGTATTAGGTGAAGAGTTTGGAACTGAAAAAATAAATGCCCCCATTAAGTTAATTGTTGACCCGATTGATGCAACTTCAAATTTTGCCAGAAAAATACCAATATTTGCAACATTATTAGCGATTGAAATTAATAAGGAAATTGTTGCTGGAGTTGTTTATAATCCAGTTAGTAAAGAACGTTGGGAGGCCGCAAAAGGCCAAGGCGCATATTATAATGGTCAAAAAATAACAGTCTCTACAGTCAGTAATATAAGAGATTCGCAAGCATTTCATGGTGGACTATTTGGCAAAGAGGCGCGTGGAAACTTAGAGCAGCTCTTAGCAGTATTAGCGTTGTCAAAACGACAACGCGGTTTGGGAGATTTTTTAATGCATATGTATGTCGCCCAAGGAATTGGAGAGTTTGCAATTGATTTTGGACTTAAGCCATGGGATCTTGCGCCTTTAGGGATTATTACACAAGAAGCTGGAGGGTGTGTGACAACAGTTGAAGGAAAGCCATTTTCACATTATGAAGGATCTATTTTGACTTCAAATGGCCAATTTCATAATCAATTAGTCCAATCTTACAGTGGAACTGATAGATAAATTTTGACTTTTTATCTATAGATTAGACTATTTTAATCTAGAAAACATTAAGACATAGTCCGTTTTAACAAGAAGGCTTTGTATCGAAATGCATAATCTTCACAATTTTGGCGCTGTCGCGAAATACCTAATTTTCACAATTTTTACCTTTGTTATGTAGTGATGCACCACTTCCTCAGGCGATAAATTCTAAATATTATGGTTTTTCGACATTGTAATCAATCGATTTTTTTGTTTTGTGACAGTCCCATTTTCACCTTTGTTATGTAGCGCTGCACCACCGCTTCAGGCAATGGCAACTCTTAGGCTTTTGTCGACATCGTAATCGATTGAATTTTTTTATTTTGCGATAGTCCCATATTGGTTAGTCTAGCTTGTACCCTGTTTCCCAATTAATGAGTGCTTCAATTTGAGATTCATATTCAGGTAAATAGGCTAAAAATTCAGCTAATTCAGCACGAGTAATATAACGATCTTCAGTTGATTCAGATTCAGTTAATTCAATTAACCCTGCATTACTGAGTAAAAATAATGCTTCCGATAAGGTAATCGCTTGATCGGGTCGGAATGATCCATCGGGGAATGCAAAAATAAGACCATTTTCAATTGCAACCTTAATATACTTAGCATACGGGTAATCTGCAGCAACATCAGAAAATAAAAGCGTTGTAACTGTATCAGGTACATCAATATTAGACATTAAAACAAGTAACTGTGTCATATATGCGCGTGTTAAAGGTTTTTCAGGGTAAAAGTTGCCATCATCTTCACCATAAAGGATATCAAGTGTTGATAAAAACTCGATTTCACGTCTACCTTTAGTTTTAGGCGTGACATCAGGGTAGCGTTTAAGGTACAAAACTCTCATAGTATAATTAACCGTTTTATTGCTCTTAAGCGTATTATGTTTAGGATTTGTTTTTAATGTTAAGTTAAAATTAATCATATTTTTACCAGGAGTTAAATCAACTGGAGAGGCAAATTGTCTGCTTTGGTCAATATAAATTGGATTTTTATTAATCATTAATGTGTCAACTAAAGGAGACAGTTTTCCAATGACACGTAAAGAGTCTTTGTAATGCACATATTGGTCTTGAGGAAATAAAATGCTTAAAAACACAGGGGTTTCTAGTAGGTCTGTTTTATTGCCTGCTAAATCTTCAGATTGTAGAGTAAGTAATGGCATATTTTGTTTGACTGCACTATTAGGCGCTAAATCTGGAGGAATAGGGACTTCTGCAGTCCAGTGAGTGGGTTGCATATAAGCATCAATCAGATTATTTGGGGCATTTTGATTTTGTTTAATAAAGAAGAGGGGTTCATCACCAAGTTGACCGTTTACTTCAGCAACGTCTTCATTAATGTCAATTAATACTTTTATAGTATCTGACGTAAAAACAATAGCAGGCGTCATTTTAGGGGCAATAATATCTGAATAAATCATAACTGGGTATGACTCTAAGGAAATATCTTTGTTTAAAGAATAAGATTGAACATAAATAAGGTTTTTATTAGGAACTAATTCTAATTGTTGAGAAGACCATTTTCCAGACTTGTTACTAGCAGTAGTACGAATCATTGCATCATTTCTAAAAATACGCATTGTTGTATTTTTAGGTCCGATGCCAGCAAGGTCAATAATAGATTTATCTGTAATCAATAGTTCTGATTCAGGGGTTAAAATACGAGGAGCATTGGGGCGAGAATCACCTAGAATTGAAAAAGAAATCATATGGGTAGGTGCAAGAAATGAAAATTCAGGATGTTCATAGGTATAGTCAAAACGTACACTATAATTATGTTGACCGAATCCAATTGCAATATCATTAAAAATAATACCCGTGCCTAAACGAAATATATTCAAATTAGACGACCCTCTTAAAATAATATTTTCAAGGAGCTTATATTCTGCCCCAAAGTATAGACCAGATAATCCATTGTTAATATAAAGTGACAGTGTGTCACTAAACATATCAATTTTACTGCCAAAGTAGATTGAAAGGGGCAATAGGGTTTCATTTTGTGTGTAGCTATTTTTAGCAGGCGGAGCAAAAATATTATGTAAAGATAAACCAAGATGAATGGTGTCGAGAAACCATAAATTTAACATGCGAGACGTAATAAGACCGGTGTCAACTCCCATCGTTTGTGAATAAGATGCATCAGTTGCTGTTAAAAATTGTCTAAAATATTTAAATGAAAATCCTACAGAAAATGTATTAAATCCAAAAAAGTCATAGAATTGAGTTCCCATTGTTAATGCCCCAATTTGATTTCCGGAAGAAAATGGTTTATCGATATCTTGAATGGATTTGCAACTTCCATCTTTATTGTTACTTTCACAAAATGTTTCGGGTATACCAGAGAATAATGAGCTTCCATATGAAAGCCCAAAGTTTAGATGCTGTAGCCTTTCGTTTGTTTTGCGAATATTAAAGCGGAGGTGAAACGGAATACCTAAGTTAATCAGTTTATATTCATACTCGTCGAGCACGTTTTTATAAGATATTGCGAGCGGCATCGACTGAATTCCTGCAATTGACGCCGGGTTGATGAAAGCGCCGTTAATATCATGTTCAATGATAGGGTTTGTCATTCCTAGCGCCATATGACGAGCGCCTACCATTTGAACTTGAGGGTTATCAATAAGATACTGATTAGCATTGCTACTATGAAGCGCATAAAAAATAAGACTAAAAATAATATAAAAAATAGTGCGCATTAATGAATCCCTAGTTTTGCTGTGCCAATTGATTGATTACCTTGATCATCTCTTGCAACCAGTTTAACCAAATAGCCCCCAGGCGCAAGGAATGAGCTTTTAAAGTTGAATTTTATCATATGATACCCAGTGTCTAGCGGATTGCCATTACTATCTTTATCTTTAAATTCTTGATGAATAAGGTGCCCCGAAGAGTTAAAAAAGTAGACGGTTACAGTACTTATAGCACCCGGAACTGTATTTAAGTTAAACCCTAATAAAAGGTCACTTTTTAAGTCATAAGGGTTAGGATAAAATAGAGGTGTAGTAAGTAAAATTGTACTGTCAGATAGTGTAAATTTAATGTTTGTAGTGGGTAATTTATTATTATGGATATCGAATACATTAAGTGACAATAGGCTACTTGATTGGCTTAATTGATTAATATTAAGTTTGCCATTTTCGGCGTCATAATTATAATGCTTGTGAGGCAATGAATTTAAAGACAGTTGAACTGTTGATGCATCAATAAATTCGCCATTTTGATTAAAGTAAACATTGAGTTGGTCGGATGGTTTTAAAGCCATATTCATAAAAAAAGGATTTTCTTGACCATCACGCAGATAAGAAATCTCTTTTATATGGTTAGGAAACATAAAGTGATCATAAAATAGTTGAGTTTGATGAATTATCATTCAACGAGCAATTAAATATATCAAATAATGCTTTAATACATTGTTCATTTAATTCTTGTGGTAAAAGATTATGATCTTTAACAAAATGCATTGCTTTTCTTAAACTTATATCCTCATTTACTACATTTAATAATTGATTACCTT
>CAXFGY010000043.1:0-10129 GCA_964002605.1 uncultured Candidatus Marinamargulisbacteria bacterium | reverse complement strand
GGCAAGTAGTAAGATTAAAAAAAATATAAAAAATCTAATTTATCAGTACATTAGTAGTGGTCGTTACCTTCAATTTTTAAATGCCTTGGTGTATTTAATGAAGGATTTATTACTTGCTTGTCGGGGTGTTATTAATGAGTTTGGTCAATATCGGTTGCAATTGTCTTCAGATTGTACGTATCGATGTTTAGATTGTCGGTGGTGGGATCATCGCAAGGCAATTGTTTTGAATATCAATTTGAATTCTTTTGCCTATATTAAGCCTGCAGCGATTGTTAATGTGTTTGGAGGTGATCCAGTGATTCATCCAGATTTTCAGCAGGTGTTGTCCGCATTATTAGACCGGGCGGCTCGAATTCGGCTCTGGAGTACGGGTTTAGGGAATTTAGATCAGTGGTTGACGATTGTTCCACTTTTGGATCGGTTATATTTATATGTGCCATCTGGAGATCCTGAGCAATATCAAGCGTTTGTAGGCACCTCCACGTGGTCTCAGTTACGGTTAATGATTCAGCAATTCTCTGCTGTTTCTAATAATATTTGGCTTAACTATGAGGCACGGGCAGATACAGTTCAATTCTTACCAGAAGTATATGAATTGGCCTATGAATATGGGTGTCGATTATTAATTCAATGCGATCAGTCTAAATTTTTCGATCAAGATTCATTGTTATGTATTAAACGGTTTTATCGAGTTGCTCATGTTGAGCTTTATTTTACCACTCAAAAATCAAGCGTAACGCGATGTTCGGGAGTTTCTGCGGTTGTCACGAATGGCGGGTGGCAATTACTTAAAAATAAAGGATATGAACTGATTAATAGAATGGTCTAATATTTTACGTTATACTTTAATAAAGCATCATGATGACATTTCAAGCAATTATCAATACATTAAATCAGTTTTGGTCTGATTATGGATGTGTTTTAACGGTTCCTTATGATATTGAAAAAGGGGCAGGAACAATGAATCCGCAGACCTTTTTGAAGGCATTAGGACCTCAGCCTTGGAAAACCGCATATGTTGAGCCAGCACGACGTCCGACGGATGGTCGTTTTGGTGATAATCCCAATCGATTACAGCATTACTTTCAATATCAAGTTTTGATTAAACCGTCCCCTAAAGAGATTCAAAGTCTATATGTCCAGAGTTTGGAAGCGATTGGCTTACATCGGACGGATCATGACATTCGGTTTGTTGAAGATAATTGGGAATCACCAACATTGGGGGCGTGGGGTGTGGGGTGGGAAGTTTGGCTTAATGGAATGGAAATTACACAATTTACTTATTTTCAGCAATGTGGTGGATTTGAGTGTCAGCCAGTGTCAGTTGAAATTACTTATGGTTTGGAACGCTTAGCGATGTATATTCAAAATAAAGATCATGTGATGGATGTCATTTGGCAGCAGCATGAAAATCAAGTGACAACGTATCGTGATATTTATCTATCTTCTGAACAGTCTCAATGTCACTATAATTTTAATTATGCAACTGTGGATCGTTTATTTCAATTGTTTGAGTGTTATGAAGCCGAATGTCAGTCGTTATTGGAGATCAAAACTGATAATTTGTATGCGCCGGCATATGATATGTGTTTGAAATGTTCTCATTTATTTAATTTACTGGATGCTCGTGGGGCCATTTCTGTGACAGAACGCGCAACTTATATTTTAAGAATTCGACAATTGGCTCATGGTTGTGCAAAAGCTTACATGATGCAAATGGAGTCGGTTAATGCCTAAAGGGGGATCTCAACGTAGCAGTCATCAAACGGTTGATTTTTTATTAGAGTTGGGATGTGAAGAAATTCCAGCTCGGTTTTTGCTTGGGTTAAGTGAGACATTAAAAGTAGATTTATTGAATGCTTTGGATAAGGCTCGTATTGGTTATGATCTAGATCAAGTGACTGTTTTGTATACTTATCGGCGTTTGGTGATTCGGATTCATGCGCTTTCAGTACTGCAGGCAGATCAGTCTTTACAATTTTTAGGTCCGCCCTTAACGGCAGCGAAAGATTCAGGTGGAGAATGGTTGCCGGCAGCCATTGGATTTGCTAAAAAATGTGGTGTTTTGCCAGATCAATTGGTGACAAAAGTAGATGCGAAGGGACGGGAATGTTTATACTACGAAATGATGCAGCAGGGTCAACCCGTTCAATCTTGTTTACCGGAGTTAATTCAAGCGGTTATTTATAATTTACATTTACCGATTGCAATGCGTTGGGGCAGTGAAACGCGACCATTTTTTCGAACAGTTCAGTGGTTATGTTGTTTATGTGATTCAGAATTAGTACCGGTTACGGTATGGGATGTAATGGCGAGTAATCAGACACGTGGACATCGTTTTTTAACTAAAGATTCAGCGGGTAGCATCGAAGGCGCTTGGGTTACGATTGCTTCACCATCAGACTATGTCTCTACATTGCAAATGCATTTTGTGATGGTTGACCCCAACCAGCGTCGGCAGCTCATTATCGAGTCACATTCTCAGTGTGATCGTTTGAATGATCTTTTGATTACGGAAGTTGTGGGCTTGGTGGAATGGCCGACACCCTTAACGATTTCTTTTGATTCTACTTACTTGTCTTTACCAGAGAATGTGTTGATTCAGGTGATGGAGAAGCATCAGAAGTATTTTCCTATTTGGGAATCAAAGAAATTAACGAATAATTGTCTGGTCATCGCGGATAATGTCAGTGATTTAAATCGCAAAACTATTATTTCTGGTAATCAGAGAGTTCTTCATGCCCGCTTTAGTGATGCATTGTATTTTTGGAAGACCGATCAATCTGAGTCGTTAGCAACGTATGTTCCTCAGTTAGAAAAAGTCGTCTTTCAACAGGGCCTTGGAACATTGTTGGATAAAACCAAGCGGATACAGCATTTAGTGAAGCAGCTTAATCAAGAAAATGGGTTGAAGCTAGATGAGGTTTCATTAGATCGTGCCGCGTATTTATGCAAGGCGGATTTAGTCACTCAGATGGTCTATGAATTTCCGGCATTGCAAGGAGTAATCGGATCATTTTATGCCCAAAAAACAGAATCTGATGTGATTGCTAATGCGTTGCGTGAGCATTATCTTCCCTTACAGTCGCAAGGTCAGTTACCTGAATCACCGATGGGGGCGGTTTTAGCGCTTGCAGATCGTATTGATACGATTGTGGCTTGTTATGTCAATGATCAGATTCCGACGAGTTCAAAAGATCCATTAGGCGTTCGTCGTGCAATGTTAGGTGTTTTGGCGATTTTGGATCACTTTCAGTGGTCGATTAATTTAGTGGAGTTCATTAATTTTTCTTACTCATGTTTTGGTAAAAGTGAATCTAATAAAGATCAGTTAAGTTCTTTTTTCTTGTTACGGATTAAGCATTATTTAATCGAAGCGGGCATTCCACATGATATTGCAGCGGCTGTTTTGAAGCATGGATTAGTTGATTTTTTAGGGACATTACGTCGTGCTCGGATGTTATTGGACTATACGACCAATCAACTTGCTTATAAACGGTTAGTGGATGCAGGCGTGCGGTGTTTTCGATTACTCAAAGATCAACCCTTGAGTGAGGAAGAGAGTGTTAATATGGATTTATTTGAACATGATAGTGAAGGGGTATTGTATCAAGCTGCTTTAGCCGTTGACCCAGAACCTACACTTGCTGACTTAGCGCAATTGGTTCCAATGATTGAAACTTATTTTGATTCGGTTTTGGTCATGGCAGATGATGAGCACTTACGTCAGAATCGTTTACAAGTGATTAATACGGTAGGGTTGCGATTTAGTACGTTTGCTGCTTTTGAAGAATTGGTAGTTTAAGTTTTTTTTTGTGATTAAGGTTCTGTCGCGAGATGTCTAATCTTCACAATTTTCACCTTCGTTATGGTGTGCTGCACCATTTTCTCAGGCGATAAATTGCAAATCTTATGCCTTTGGCGATATCGTATTTAATTGATTTTTTTTGTTTTGCGACAGTCCCATTAACTTAATTTTAATTTTGCAGTTTCCCATCTTTGATTGAGTTCTGCTAAGCTCTCGTCTTCAAATGCTTTGTTTTCAGTTTGTAAGGCAGTTTCCATATGATTAAAGCGTCTTTGAAATTTTTTGTTGGTTAATTGTAAGGCTTCTTCAGGATTAATATTTAATTTTCGTAATGTATTGGTGATCGCAAAGAGTAAATCACCTGCTTCTTCTTGACTAAATTGGGGATTGTTTTTTGAAAGAGCTGTTTCAAATTCGGAGAGTTCTTCTTTTATTTTATCTAATGTTCCTTGGATATCTGGCCAATCAAAGCCTAATCGCGCTGCTTTTTTTTGCATTTTTTCAGCTTTTGCTAAGGCGGGTAACTGTTTGGGAATGGAGTCCATGGTTAGTTTTGGTTTGTT
This sequence comes from uncultured Candidatus Marinamargulisbacteria bacterium, assembly GCA_964002605.1. Classification (GTDB taxonomy): domain Bacteria; phylum Margulisbacteria; class Marinamargulisbacteria; family CAXFGY01; genus CAXFGY01. The sequence continues at coordinate 5,755 of CAXFGY010000043.1, read as the reverse complement.
TTCTTTTTTATTTTCTAGCGATTTTCGGTTTTCCCATTCTTGCCAGACGCCGTCTACTGTTTCGATGTGTTTATCTCCAAAAACATGAGGGTGTCGGGTAATCATTTTTTCACAAACATGGTTGAGGATATCTTTAAATAAGAATAATTGATCTTCTTCGGCCATTGCAGTAATCATGACGACATGTAATAAGACATCGCCTAATTCTTCAATAAGTTCATTTTTATTCCCACTATTAAGGGCATCAACCAATTCGTAGGCTTCTTCTACAACATGTGGGGTGAGAGAACTCAATGTTTGTTCTTTATCCCAAGGACATCCATTAGGGCCACGAAGTTGTTTAACGATTTCGTATAATTTTGTAATATCGTACATACTATTGGAAACTATAGGATTGTTTAATCGTGATATTATAAGTTGCTGACTTGCTTAAAAAATGTTGTAGGGGTTTGGTTAAGTTTGTTAGGAGTTAATGCGCTATTTTCTTCTGTGTTTGAAATGGAAACATTTGCAGGAGTAAATAAAAAAATAGTGTCTCCAATTTTCATCATATGGCCGTTAATCGCATATGCTGTGCCACAGATAAAGTCGATTAGTCGTTTGCTAATATCCGTTTCTAGATTTTTTAAGTTTACAATCACCGGTTTATTTTCTAATAAATGGGTCGCGATTAGTGTCGCATCTTCATAAGTTGTTGGCGCTTCAATGGTGATTTCTGCGAATGAAAATTGGCGGGTATTTTTGACTACTTTGAGGGGTTTTTCTGGTGAATTTGTTTGGGGCGGTGCGAGGGGTTCAAACTCTTCGTCGATGGGTTCAAAACCAAAAAATGTTTTAATTGCATGAAATGTAGTTCCCATTTTTTTATAATCCTTTTTTTATTCGTTTTTTTCTTTAAATATTGTTTGACCTAATCGAATTAACGTTGCACCCTCTTCAATTGCTATTTTGTAATCATTACTCATTCCCATACTGAGTATTTTGATTTCTGAATATTTGTCTTGAAGCCATTTAAATAAACTATAGGATTTTTTAAATAATTTTCGACGATCTGATTCACTGCAGTTTAATGGCGTTACTATCATTATACCTTGAATTTTAATGTTTTGAAATCCATGAAATTTTTTATGATGGGACATGATATTATTATAGCTAAAGCCAAATTTATCTTTGTCATTTCCGATATTGATTTGTAAATATCCTTTGATTGTTTTGTTTTTTTGTTCTAATGACGTATTTAATTTTTCGAGTAATCCCAATGAATCAATGGATTCAATCACATCAAATGTTTCGATTGCTTTATTAATTTTATTGCTTTGGAGATGCCCAATCATGTGCCATTCAACTTGAGTCGGGTCCAGAAGTTGTTCTTTTTTAGCCATCGCGTCTTGAACTTTATTTTCACCAATATAGCGGATGCCATTATCAATAATGAGTTGAAGTGCTTCTACTGAAGCATATTTAGTTGCGACTAATAATTGAGGGGGTGGGGTATGGGTTTGAAGTTCACTGTTGATTCGTTGGAGTTGATTTTCGATAAAACTTGTTGTCATGGTGACACATAAGGTACTATTTATTTTTAAATCTGTATAGGAGTTTTTATTGTGAAAAAGATTGTTAAATGGAGTATTGTTGGGGTGATGATAATGAGTGGGGTGGGTCTTGGGCTAAGTATGATACCCAGTTTTTTGTTTTATTCATCTCCTGTGGCTAATTCAGATTTAATTGTTGTCTTGGCGGGTGATCATGGGCCACGTCTTGATTATGCGATTTCGCTTTATGATCAAGGTCTTTCAAAAAAAATGATGCTAACAGGGGGTCCTTATTATGATACAAATGATGCATTATTAATGAAAGCATATGCAACCCGTCGTGGGGTTTTAGCTGATGATATTCACCTTGAAACACACTCAAAAAGCACCTATGATAATGCTAATTTGACTTTGGATTATATTTTAAAAAGCCATTCAATGGCCTCTATTAATTCAGTGGTAGTAGTGACCTCAGGGTATCATTCATATCGATCATATCAGGTGTTTCGTTCGATTTTTCCTGATCAGATTGGGGTTTATAGTATGCCGAGTGATGGCAGTGATCGATTGAATTGGGGATGGTGGCAGTCACCGCGTTTGATTGAACAATATGGCATTGAATTTTTTAAGTGGGTTTTTTATCGGTTCTTTTACTTGTAAAATGAGCGTAAAAGTATTAAATTAATAGCTAATAAAAATTTAATTTTTAATGCATCTTTTTAAGCTGCTTAAAAGTTTTTCATAGGAGTATATATAATTATGGCAAAAACAAAAGATAAATCAGATCAATTAGATATTAAAGGGGATATTAGTATTGATACGGAAAATATTTTACCGATTATTAAAAAGTGGTTGTATTCCGAAAATGAGATTTTCGTTAGAGAGTTAGTTTCTAATGCATTTGATGCGATTAATAAGCTGATGAAGATTGCTGTGCATGAAGATGATGTTGATGCGCCTGAAAAAGCTGAAATTGTTGTTAAAGTGGATGAAAAAGCAAAAACAATTACGATTTCTGATAATGGTTTGGGGTTGGATGCAGAAGATTGTCAGAAATATATTAATACGATTGCATTTTCAGGTGCGACAGATTTTATTGAAAAGTATCAAGGTAAGGATGATAAACAACAGGTTATTGGTCATTTTGGGTTAGGGTTTTACTCTTCATTTATTGTGTCTGATTTAGTTGAAATTAAGTCATTATCTTACAAAAAAAATTCAGTTCCTATTCATTGGTCTTGTGATGGATCGACTCAATTTACCCTTAAGAAGGGTGATCGAAAGACAGTTGGAACTGATATTGTGTTGCATATTAGTGATGAAAGTAAAGATTATTTGAGTGATGCTAAATTAACCACTTTAGTTCAAAAGTATGCAAATTTTTTAGCGGTTGAGATTAAAGTAAATGATAAAGTGGCTAATGATCAGAATCCATTATGGGTTCAGGCGCCTAAAGATGTCAAAATAGAGGATTACAAATCGTTTTATCAAAAGTTATTTCCAATGAATCCAGAGCCATTATTTTGGATTCATTTAAATGTAGACTACCCGTTTAATTTAAAAGGAATTTTATATTTTCCTAAATTAGTACATGAATTAGATGCAACAAAAGGGCAAATTCAATTGTTTTGTCAGCAAGTGTTTGTAACAAAGGAAACAAAAGAAATTGTGCCAGAATTTTTAACTTTGTTACAAGGTGCGATTGATTGTCCGGATATTCCATTAAATGTTTCGCGGAGTTATTTGCAAAATGATCCGTATGTTCGCAAGATATCTGCCCATATTGTTAAAAAGATTGCAGATAAATTAAAGCAGCTTTACACAAAAGACCGTGAAAATTTTGAATCATACTGGGCAGATATTAATCATTTTATTAAATATGGTATTTTGAATGATACTGATTTTTATGAAAAAGTAAAAGATATTATTATTTTTGAATCATCGAATGGGGGTTATACAACGATTACAGATTATTTAGAGCGAAACAAAGATACGCTTAAAAATAAGGTGTTGTATTGTGCGGATCGTGATACACAAGGTAATTATGTGGCCTTGTGTCAAAAAGAAAAATTAGAAGTGATTTATTTACAGTCAATTATTGATACACATTTTATTCAATTTTTAGAGACTAAAAATACAGACGTTAAGTATGTGTCAGTCGATTCTGATTTATCTGAGTTTTTAGCTGGTGAGGATGCAGCTTCTGAAGTCGTTGATAAAGATAATAAAACGGGATCTGATCGATTAACTGAATTGTTTACTAAAACATTAAATGTTGAGACGCTTAAAGTTGAAGTGAAGTCGCTCAAAAATGAAGATACGCCTGCGTTGATTACGGAGTCAGAACAGTCAAAACGGATGAAGCAAATGAGTGCAATGATGTCTCGCGGTGGAGAGATGAATTTACCGAGTGAGTTAACTTTAGTGGTTAACTCTAACAATGATTTGGTGAAAAATATATTAAAGATGAATACGGCAGGAAAGCAATCAGATCATGTAAAATTGTTATGTGATCATGTTTATGACACAGCTCGTATGAATAACCAGGCCTTAACAGGAGACTCATTACAAACTTATTTGATTCGTTCTAATCAAATTATGAAGTTATTGGCCGATAAGTTTTAAGCGTTTATGGGATTGATATTAGATCATTTGTTAGGACTGATTCGTTCAGAAATGTTTGTGATTAATTCTGAACGTTTTCTTAATAAAGATCAAACAATTTTGTTAGAGCGTGGGGTTGCTAAGCACCCTTTTCTGAAGCCTGAGCCGATTGTTGTGAATGATCAATTAACAGGGTTTAAAAAAATTAAAAAAAAATTAGAAGCGTTGGAAGAGTTTCCTATTTTTTACGATATTGAAGGATACTGGGAAGACAATAAATGGCAGATTAATTATATTGATTTGTATATTGAGGCAGATGTTGCTGTTCAGCCTTATTTGAGCGAGGCTATTTATTTAGCAAAATTGTTTGAAGATGTTTTAGTTTTAGATCGTGTGTTTAATACTTCAGCACATTCGGAAGAGTCAATTCGAATTACTTCATTGATTAATCAGGCATTAGAAGTTGATCATGTTGATGATTGTGATGAAGAGTCTATTTTTGTTAGTTTAGATTTTGCGCCGCTTTCTGTTTTGAAGAACTATGTAGAAGGGTTATTAGATTTTTCATATGTATTATATGGTTTGGTTCGAGAAAAAAAATCATTGAAAGTGTTAGAGACATGGTTACATGAACAAACGCAAAAGCGATCATCTTAATTTTTCGATTGGGGATTATATTGTTTTATCAAAAAAGCGTTATTTAACTGTTTCAGAAGCGTATTCATGTTTGGATGTTATTTTAAGCGGAGATGCAACTCAGCAAGACGTTGAACAATTGCTACTTACTTTATCTGAGCGGGGTGAGTCTGTAACAGAAATTGTTGGCTTTGCTCAGGCGATGCGTCACCATATGGTTAAGATTCCGTTGTCATTTTCTTCGTGTTTGGATTTATGTGGGACGGGAGGTTCTGGTAAAGATCGGTTTAATGTTTCTACTGCGACTGCATTTTTTGTTGCTTCAATGGGGTTTCCTGTTGCCAAACATGGTAATTATGGATCTCGGCAGTCGAATGGGAGCTTTGATTTTTTGGATGCACTAGCTGTACCGTATCAATTGACTGCTTCTGAGTTAGTCACTCAATTTGAAAAGCAGCGGTTATGTTTTTTATTGGCCAAAAATTTTCATCCAGCGATGCGTTTTGTGATGCCAGCTCGGCGTGCAGTTGGGTGTCGTACAATTTTTAACTTGTTGGGTCCCTTATGTAACCCTGCATCAGTGACGCATCAGGTGATTGGAACGACTACTGTTGAGATTGCAGAGAAATTGGCTATCGCAATTCAAAAATTAGGAACAGTTCGGACTTTAATTGTGGTTGGCGGAGATGGTCGTGATGAGTTGTCGCTTACGGGATGCAATACTATTTTTGAAGTCACTCAAGATCAATGTCGTCAGTTTCAATGGGAGTCCTTGAACCCTGTTATTGTTTCAGACTTTGGAGATTCTAGTCATAATGCAGCTTTATTTTTAGAACTCATTGCTAAAGCAAATAATGACCATCCAGTGATGCGTTATATTTTAGCTAATGTTGGATTGGCTTTATATTGTTTGGGTCAGTCAGACTCGATTGATGATGCTATTGATAGAAAAAGAAGATTTCTTCCTGGAACAAATGAATTAG
>CAXFGY010000042.1:0-10639 GCA_964002605.1 uncultured Candidatus Marinamargulisbacteria bacterium | reverse complement strand
TACTTAATTGAAGAGGCTTACTATCAAGGAGACTATCTTAAAACTGTCACCTTAATTAACCAAATGTCCTTACAATTTCCTAAACAAATCCGTCATTTCTTTGATCACTCTGAAGAGCGGTTAGCTAACAAGCTTGTGGATTCAGCCGCAATTTACCAACGCACTTCCGACTTTCATATGCTTTGTTATATTCATAAGTTATTACCCGAATTACGCCACCTGAACACGAGAACGTCTTCAAAGCATTTTAAAACCGCTTATGACCAGCTTTATCAACGTTATACTCTATTATTGCCGTCTTTTTTGAAAAATGAACTCCAATTAGGTAATGCTGCCTTTGAAACAGAACACTATTTTCTTGCAATTGCACGTTTTAAACGATACTTACTTTTTGAGGAAAATGAGACTACTCGTAAATTGCTCTTAAAAGCAACTCAAAAAGCAAGCCTTTCATTGCAAATTAGCCCCTTTTCTATACCTGAAAATGATGCAAAAATTTTATTTGGGATTCAAATTGCTCCAGATTTATTACAGCAGCTGACAACGCAAATTAAGGGTTCTCCGATTCCCTTTATTTCATTAAGTATGGGCAACTCAAATAATCAACAAACCTATACATTATCAGGTAAAATTATAGCCTCATATAAAGATACACAGCTACTGCCTGAAAGTGTGACGATTACTGACACTTTACGCTATCAACACAATGTTGGTGGAATTCCACAATGGGATACTTATGAATTTCAATACACCGTTAAAAAAATTGAGTTTACAGTTACTCTAAAAGGAGAATTTACACTTACTGATCCCCGTGGCCATACTCAGTCTTTTACTGTATATACTCGCTATGGAGAAGACTCAAAATATCGAAATGAAACCCTTACCTTGCCACTGAATTATTATAAAATTGAATTTCCGCCTGGCTATGCTAAAATTCTTAATGTCCCGTTATTACTTGATGAGTCAGAAATCACCCACCAAACACTCACAATGTTTTCAAATGACCTATATCAACACCTAACGACTCGTTTTAATGAGATCACATCAACAAGCTTAATTTCTAGTTGTCCTTACTAAGGATTGTTGCAAAATAAAAACTTAATCTATTGTGATATTACGGCTCTGACACGAAATGCCTTAGATTTACTACTTATGCCTGATACTCAATGGTAAACCACGTAATATCATCTTCTAGACCATTTAAATTTAACTTTTGAGCATATGACTTTAATACTTCAGTGAGCTGTATTGTTGCTGTCCTATCACTTTTAAACTCTAATTGCTTTAAACATTGAACCAACCTTTTTTCCCCAAACTTTTCTCCTTGTTGGTTTGCTGTGTCAATAATACCATCTGTTCCAACGACAACGGTATCCCCTGGTTGCAACTGCAGTGTGTTTTCTGTATATTCAGCATCTGTTAACGCTCCTAAAGGAAATCCCCCGGCGTCTCGTAATTCTTGTAAATGATGTCCACGAATATGATAACACACCCCAATCCCTGTATCTGCATAGGTAATTACTTTAGTTTTAAGGTTGAGCTGCATATAAAAACAAACACTATTTTTCATTTTAATATCTAAGCTTCCCATCTCTTTATTTAAAAATGCTAACATGCCTTTTGCAGATAAATTATCTTTAATCACTGAATGAAATAAGGTATGTAACTTAATTGTAATAAAACTAGCGGCCAAGCCTTTACCAACAACATCAAAAATAATAAACCCAATAATATCTTTACCATAAACATGAACATCAAAGAAGTCGCCGCTAACCTGTCGAGATGGAAAATAGGCATAGTCAAATTTAAAGTTGTTCACTTGTGGTAGTGTTTTAGGTAAAAACTTAGACTGAATATCACGGGCAATATTATATTCTGTTTTTATTTTTGTGGTTTCTTCTATTTCCTGGTTGGCTTGTTTAAGTGCTTTATTTTTATCAACTAACTCATCATTTGTTTTTTGATACAACTTCGCAAAAAAAGAAATGATTTTATAACTAAGAAATAATATGCTACAAAAAAATAAGGAATAAATTACTTTAGTATAAAAAATACTTATACTAATAATTGTATTACTTATTCTAAGATTTATTATTAAGTACAGTGCTGTTAATATGATGGGTATTAATATTAATATTTTCTGTAACTTAACTTCTTGATAGTCACTAATAATAAAAAATAAAGGCACTAAAATAAAAAACATATTTTGTATTCCTATCCCATACCCAAAACTGACTGCATATAAAAAAGTCGCGATGGATACCAGTGTGATAAAATAAATCCTGCCTAAATTAAAAAAATTAAATTTATTATTAATAATAATTATTACTAAATATAATAAAATTAATATCCCTACCCCAACCGAAAATAAAATATTAATATAATAAAAAATAATAATATAAGGTAATGATGATATTGATAACCAAAATGCAATATAATTACAAACTATTATTTTTTTATACGCAACGTGACTTTTACTAATCTTTGGTAATAGAAAACGATTTAAAAAGCTTTTCATTAATTTCCTGATTTTTTTAGATTAACTATCAAATAAAGATACCATAAAATAATATTCTTCTCGATGTTTTTTTAATTTTTATAACTTGCTATTTCTGTAAATAAAAAAAACTGACTTTCTAGCTAGGCGGTGTTAATATTTCGTTCGGTGGTACTATTTCTAACAATTTGGCGTCTTGGAGGAATTTTAATTCTTTTGCATGCCGCTCACCTCCCGCAGGATAATAACTATTTGCCGCAAATAACTCTCTAATTACATTTTGAACTAATATTTGAACAAATATTTGAGTAAATTGGCTACTCTGATCATTTAGTGCCTTAAAATTAGAATCGAGTTTGCTGATCAATTCCTTTATTAATTTATTTTTTTCGGGAATTATTTTTTCTTCTAATTTGCTTGTCAAAACTTCGTTGTCTTTTAGAATTGTAATTAGTTTATCTTTTACATCTTCTGAGGGATTTAATTTTAGGTCATTTAGTAAAGCGATATAAACAAAGTTGGCTGTATTCTGATGATTGGGTTCGGGATCGTCTCTTACAATACTAAAAAGATCATTAACTACCCCTGTTAAATAATTCATATCATAAAATATCTCATCTATCGTTCCTTGGTTTTCATAATAAAATTGCATAAATTCTCTAACCTTACTGTCATTACGAGGACTATCAAGATCACTTGTGCTCGCCTTAGTTGAATTCATAGTCATTGACTCATCTGAATGTGCAGATAACTTCCTTGAAGGAATTGCGTTAACATCCCGAAGACAATTCAATACCATATACGGTACGCAACCTGCTGTTTTTTCTCGGTTTTTTTTATATTCATCTAAATCTTTACAAGTAGCCTCTAACTTTACTTTTTTTTGTACTGAGCTGATTGCTTCTTTTAGCTTAATTTCAAACAAACTTTTATCTAAATCTGGCATGTCCTGTTCTATCAAATTTAGTGACGTTTCAAGTAAATTTAATGCAATTTCAAAATAATGCTTCTTCTTAGTCTGTAAATCTTCGGGAGCTTCTTTTAATATATCTTCAATTTTTTGTTTTGGCTTCTCCACTACGCTATTAAATTGATTCACAAAAAAAGAAGTTATCGCTTCATTTTGATTCTTGCAGGGGTCTGTTAAATCATTAAGTATCCAATGTGCTAAGTGACAGAGAGCGGACGCCTTAAGTAGTAATGGTGATGCTTCTTTGTCTGATAGCCCAATAATTGAACTAAATGCATAAGCACATGAAATGTTAATAATATCCTTATATTTATTCAGAAGGTCTTGTCCATTAAATTTTGATTCCAGTAACTCTTTTACTGCACTTGTCACTGTTTCCTTTACTTCACCCCAAAGTATCTTCTCCTTCTTCTCGTAATAATCTTTGTCCATGACCTTTAATTTAGTACTACGTGTCGATTCTTCTAGCTCTTTTAGTTCTTTAGCGGCATTTCCAGCAAACTGTTGTTGATCTGGAGTTACAGATAAAGGAACATTACACCATTCGAAACAAGATTTAGGACTATCAGAAGCAGCGGTAGAAATAATTGAAGGAGTAGGATTAGGAGTACATTCACTGCTTTCTGCCCCCCCTTCCCTGGGTGGTGTCTGGATCTCACTGAGTCGCTTGCGCGGGACAAATAAATAAGAACTCGCAAACGGATTTGGAGAAACTACATTATGGCTCATGTCACATTAATTCCCTTTATACACTATGGCTTTGGTACAATTGCCAATATCGTTATATGTTAATTCATCAAAACTGTTTTTTGCAATCCAAACTCCTTTCCCATCTTTTTCTGCCTCTACAGCCATTAACTGATGCTTCCATGCAAATCCATTTCCATAATCAAAAATTACTACTTCTACTTTAGTTTCTGTTTCAATGTAATTCACTTCTATCGTTTTATCACTGTTTTTAATTTTATTATTTAAATAGTCTTCATACTCCCCTTTTCGCTTTAACTCATACTTTTTTTGAGATCCCATCCCTAAGGCCCCATGCTCTATTGAATTCACAATTAACTCTGTTAATCCTTGCCGAATCACTATTTCTTCTTGATTTAACGCGAATTGACAATCTTGATATAACTTTAATACTTCTTGTACTATTTCTTTGACAGATCCTGCATCATGAACTGTTAAGGTACTCTCTTGATGTTTTTTTTTGATTAGTATTCTCATATTCATCACTTATTCCCTTTTACGCCTAGCAAATTTACTGCTAATTTTACTCTATGGGGCTACCACTTTTATATTATAGTGCAATTTTTTTATTTTACCTTTGCATGCTATAAATAACATAGTAGCTAATGAAAGTCAATTTTTTTAACTTTTCTTGATATTTTTTAAATAATGTTGTTACTTAATCCAAGTAATTAAAAGATTGTGTGGGATCATTACTTATTTTTAACAATCTCTTTTTTGACCTTCTCAATCGCTTTTTTATAAATTCTTGACACTTGAGACTCTGAAACATTAATCCGTTCTCCAATTGATTTAAATGTTAAATCTTCATATGTATGGGAAATGACTATTTTTTTTTCTCGACTGGTTAACGTCTTCATTGCGCGTATTAGTTGATCACTCCGTTCAAATGATTCAAAAAAATCTGCTTTTTTATTAAACCCAATATATAAATGTGCCGCATTGGTAATCCAATCATAGGTTCGTGTGGGATCTGAACGAGAAATGTAGCGTATATGATCTTTCATTGCCCCTAACATTCGCATCTGGGCAAGCGGCCAAACTTCTGGATGATTATATGGCACCCATACTTTAATCGTTTCTAAAAACTCTAACTGTGCAATAGTATATAAATCATCAACTTCACTATCAACCACATAAGACGGTAAGTTTTTACTATATTTACGAACTACCATTAAAATTCTTGCATCATAAAAATATAAAACTTGATCGACGTATTCCTTAAGAATATATACCTTTAAAAAATTGGTTATATGACCACGTGCTTTCTCCCATAATGATAACTTATTCGTCATAACTAGATCCCATTAACCGCGTTTTAATCATATGGACCATTTTTTCAATCAACTTTTGATTGTTATCTGGCCCTAATAAAACTTGAATAAAATGACTGACATATGATTCTAGTTGTGTAAAAAATACCGTTCTCCCTTTTTGAGTTTTAAACTTTATTTTAGGTAAGTTACTATCTAAATACAACGGATGTTTCCGAGGTTGATTAGTGGCGCCCCCTCGATAATCACTTTGTGTCACTCTATTTTTAGAAAAAAAGTTTTCACTCATTATTTTTTAATACCCTTATTCTGAATTAATTACACCAATTGATTGTACTTTAGCCTGTGTAATCACTTCATTGTAAGATAATACAAATAATCGTCTATAATTTCGTTCTGTAAACTTTTTAAAATGGGCCCGTAATCGTGGCGAACATAATGCAATTGGACTTTTTTCCATCTTTCGAAATGAAACCATAAACTCCCCTACCTTACTTAAAACAAAGTCGCCCAGCTTAGGATCTAATGCCAAAAATGCACCATATTCTGATTGATGGACTGAGTTGATCATTGTTTCTTCTAAGCGTGGATCAATTGTAAATACAGTTAAGGCGTCATCTTCATCCATAAACCCTCTACAGATTTGCCTGGATAACGCTTGGCGTACATATTCTGTCAGTAAATTGGTATCGCGTGAAACATGGGCATAATCTGCTAATTTTTCAAAAATAGTAGATAAATCACGAATTGATACGCGTTCTTTCACTAACTCTTGTAGCACTTTATGGACTTGCCCTAAGGACAACATGTCTGGAATTAACTCTCTAACAATAGCAGCATTCGTATTTTTAACAAGCTCTATTAATGACTGTACATTCTGACGTGTCATTAACTCATCGGCGTTTTGTTTAATAATTTCAGAAAAATGTGAAGTAATAAAGTCAGTAATATTTTGAGATGAAATAATATTTTCCTGTAGACGTTCTTGCTGCTCTTCAGGAACCCAAGTTCCTACTTCACTAATTGCAGGGTCCATTACTTCAACTCCGGAAATTCCTTTTCGCTGTAAATCTGATAAATATTCCCCAACAAATACATGTCCTGGCAACGCCTCTCCAGATGCAACACGGGTTCCTCGAATCTCTACATCATATTGATTTGGCGCTAAACTTAAATCATCCATCACTCTCACTCCGGGAATAACAAAGCCAAGCTCTTGTCCAATATGATACCTTACTAGTGTGATACGCTCTAATAATGGGCCATTTTGACTCGGGTCAATTAATGGAACTAAATTTCGTCCTGTTCTTAAACTAATTGGATCTAAACTGAGTGTATTCAGTAAATTTTCAGGCTTCTTCATGGAGTCTTTTGCTGTTTCTTGAGAACTCTCTAACTCTAACTCTTTTTCTTTTTGCTGTTTTTTATAAACAATACTCCCTGTAATTCCTATGGCAAATGATAGGGCCATAAATGAAAATCGAGGTAAGCCTGGTACTAAAGATAGCAAAAATAAAATAAATGATGTCATTGCTAATGCCTTTGGTTGTGAAAATACCTGGGTTTTTACATCAGCACCTAAACTCTCTTCGGATGCTGACTTTGTTACAACAAGGCCTGTTGCAATGGCAATTAATAATGCTGGTATTTGACTGACTAACCCATCTCCAACTGTAAACCTTGCAAATGTCTCTAATGCATTGCCAAATGTTAAGCCTTGTTGAAATCGCCCAATAATTAACCCTCCCAGGATATTGATAATGACAATAATAATCCCAGCAATTGCATCACCTTTTACAAATTTATTGGCACCATCCATTGCCCCAAAAAAATTAGATTCTCGCTCTAACTTTTTACGTCTTCCTTTGGCACTTTCAGCATCAATTAAGCCTGCATTTAAATCTGCATCAATACTCATCTGCTTTCCTGGCAATGCATCTAATGTAAATCTCGCCGCAACTTCAGCAACTCGCTCTGACCCTTTTACAATCACCATAAACTGAACTAAAGTGATAATTGAAAACGCTACAATACCGACAACAAAGTTCCCTGCTGTGACATACTCTGCAAATGCTTCAATAACTTTACCATCAAAATCTGCTCCTAACGCTAGTATTAATTTGGTCGAGGAAATATTTAGGGATAATCGAAACAATGTCAAAATTAATAATAAAGATGGAAATGCTGCAAAATCAAGTGGTTCAGACAAAAACATTGCCACTAACAACACCATAATTGCAATTGCAATATTAGTGACCATTAATAAGTCTAAAACCACTGTTGGAATAGGAATAATCATCAAGCCAATAATTAAAATGGTAACAACAGCGAGGACAAGATCACTAGGTGAAAAAATATTTTTTAAGTTTTTTATATTAAGCATTAAAGGCCCTTATTTAAACTATTATGAATATAACATCATTTTATTTTAAAAATAATTTGACTTTTCCTTTTTCAAATTATACACAAAGGCCAAAATTTCAGCTACTGCTTTGTAAAATAAAGGAGGTACTTCACCGCCTACTGTAACACTCCCATAAAGTTCTCTTGCTAATAATGGATTTTCAATAATGGGGACGCGATGTGTCTCTGCCACTGACTTAATCGTCATGGCAATAAGGCGTTTACCTTTTGCTACAATAATCGGAGCAGGCATATCATTAGGTTTATAGCGAATTGCAATGGCAATATGAACAGGGTTAGTAACGATAACATCTGAATCTGGTACCGCGCCTATTTGCTGCCCTTGTGCCATTTGACGCGCTGCATCTCTTTGACGTTGCTTAATCATTGGATCCCCCTCTAACCGCTTGTATTCATCTTTAATTTCTTTTTTAGACATTTTAAGTCCTTTGATATATTCATACCGCTGATAGGCATAATCTAATATTGCAATAATAATGTAGAAAATACCTACCCGAGTAATCACTTTCATGACTAAATTACCAGTAAACTCCATTGTCTGCCATAATGTAAGTTGCTGTGATAAAATGACCATATAAAATTCATTTTTTATTGCAAAATATATAATTAAAACAACAATACTCATTTTCACCACAGATTTAATGAGTTCAACATATTGCTTAAGAGAAAAAAACTTTTTTACTCCCTCAATTGGGTTTAATTTGTTTAGATCAGGGACTAATGAACTAAATGAAATTAAAAATCCGGTTTGTAACGACTCAACAATAATAGCCGTTAATATATTCATTGCTAATATTGGTGTCATACAGGCTGCAAATACTTTTAATGCTTCAAACAATATATACCCCGCTATGGTTGCTGAAAACTCTAATGGAATTTGATAAAACACCTCAATTGAGATTGAAGATAATTTTTCCCATATAAACTCAGCCGATGCTTTTAGCGTGTAAAAGGATACTAAAAGCAATAAAGCTGTTGTTAAGTCTTTGCTTTTAGCAACTTGACCCTTTTTTCGTGCTTCTCGCAGTTTATGTGGCGTTGGCTGTTCTGTTTTTTCACCTGAATCTTCTCCCATTATATTTTAAGTACTCCTAATAAGTGCAGTACATTCTCTATTACTACTTCAACTAAATTTATTATTATACCCATTAAACTTGGGATAATCCCTAAAAATATAATTAATGCCACTATTGGTTTAATTTGAAACCCCAATTGAAAAACGTTAATTTGCTCAGCAACACGATTCAATATACCAAATGAAAAGTCTACAATAAAAATGACTAATAAAATTGGTGCGGACAAAATCACTGCAACTTGAAATATATCCTTCCCTAAAGATACTAAATACCATGCTCCGTCTGAAATATTTACTGGATTTGCAATTGGCAATATATTAAAACTATTTACAGTTGCAGATAAAATCATATGATGTCCATCTAATAAAATAAATAAAATAAGTACTATCCATTTTAAAAATTGCTGAAACAATGCAGCATTAATTCCACTTGATGGATCCAATAAAGAGGCAACACTTAATCCTGCTTGGGTATCCATTAATCCGCCGGCAAACTCAATTCCAGACAAGAGCAAGTCAGCCACAAACCCAATAGCTACTCCAATAGTAAATTCGATCATTGTTGCCATAAAAACTATTATTAATTTTTCAGGTGTAACGGCTGGCAACGGAACTATGAAAATTAATAACCCTGCAAGCCAAAATAAAAGTGCTACTTTAATGGAGAACATAATACGCCGGTCACTAAAAAACGGCGCCAATGTTATGACACCTGCTAACCTTGCAAAAATGAGCAAAAATACGACGATATGCTCTAACGTAATAATCATTCGTATTACCTAGAGTATAATGGAATGTTACCCCATAAATTCATTGCTAATTCCATTAAAATGCGACTCATCCATGGAAATGTTGCAGCTAAAACTAAAAATAACACGATCATTTTTGGCACAAAAGTTAAGGTTTGTTCTTGCACTTGTGTGACTGCTTGTATTACTGCAATAATCACCCCTACTAACAACCCTAAACCAACAGATGGCATGGAAGTAATAATTATCGCTTGGATTGCATCATTAATAATAACTGTTACGCTATCAATATCCATAGTAAATTAATGCTTACTGTACACTTATCATTAACCCCCGCATAATTAGATTCCATCCATCAGTTAATACAAACAATAATATTTTAAAAGGTAAAGATACCATTGCTGGTGACAACATAAACATCCCTAATGACAATAAAATATTTGATATTACTAAATCTATCACTAAAAATGGAATAAATAATAAAAACCCAATTTGAAATGCTGCTTTAAGTTCAGAAATAATATAAGTTGGAATAACGACAAATATCGGAATACTTTCATAATTCTTAGGTCGTTCCACTTTGGAAAACTCTAAAAATAATGCTAAATCATTTTCTCTGCAAAACTTTAACATATGTTTTTTAAATATCATTGTGCCTTGGTTTAGAGCTTGCCGTTGATTAATTTTACCTGCTTGATATGGTTTGACTGCAGACTGATTAATTTGATTCCATGTTGGTGACATTACAAATACTGTTAAAAATAACGCTAAGGCAATCATTACTGAGTTGGGTGGAGACTGTTGAGTTTGTAATGCTTGCCGAAGCATACTAAGAACAATAATTATTCTTAAAAATGAAGTGGTCGATACTAAAAAAAAAGGAATTAAACTAATACTAGATAA
>CAXFGY010000041.1:0-10709 GCA_964002605.1 uncultured Candidatus Marinamargulisbacteria bacterium | reverse complement strand
AGTTCCGATATATTTTCGTCTTCTTCATATAGTTTCTTAGCTTTTTCGGTAATTTCAGTGTCATTTTTTTCTTGATATTGACCTAACCAATCCATTAAGGTCATTTTTTTACTAAAATAATCAGTATTATCTTTGGGGAAGTATGAGTTGGATATGGTTTCACCCCATTCAACGGTACCTGTAGCGGGGGAAATTTTGCCGGAAATAATATCCAGTAGGGCCGTTCGTGAGACACTATTTTGTCCAATAATTGCGACTTTATCTCCTTTTTCAATTGAAAAGCTAATATTAGCTAAAATGGGCTCATTTCCAATGCTATAACTCAAATTATCAACCGTTAAGACTTTAGTTCCACATGGTCGTTTTGCTTTAAATTGAATAAAGGGGGAGCGACGACGTGATACCGGTAATTCTTCAGGACGTAACTTTTCAATCATTTTTTTACGAGAAGTGGCTTGCTTAGATTTTGATGCATTCGCACTAAAACGGCGTACAAAATCTTCAAGTTCTTTAATTTTACTTTCACTTTTCTTATTTTGATCTTGTTGTTGTTTTAAGGCCAACTCACTCGAACTTTTCCAAAAGTCATAATTACCAGGGTAAAGTCGAATTTCACCAAAATCAACATCGGCAATATAGGTGCAGACTTTATTTAAAAAATGGCGGTCATGAGATACAACAATAACCGTATTTTTAAAGGACATAATGAATTTCTCAAGCCAGAGCACAGACAAATAATCAAGCTGATTAGTGGGCTCATCAAGTAGTAGCACATCAGGGTTGCCGAATAACGCTTGCGCCAATAAGACACGTACTTTTTCACCTGCATCTAATTCATTCATTGTTTTATCTTGCATTACATTAGTAATGCCGAGTTCATTAAGCATAGTGGATGCATTAGATTCTGCTGTATAACCGTCTAGATCACCAAAAGACTCTTCTAAGATTCCAATTTCTTCACCTTCTTTATCAGTAAGGTCTGTTTTTGCATAAAGTTCAAGTCTTTTTTTATAGATCGGGTAAAGCTTTTTATCCCCCATTAAAACAGTTTCAAGCACATTAAACGCATCAAATGCAAAATGATCTTGGCGAAGAACAGAGATTCGTTTTGAATCATCAATAATGACTTCACCAGAAGTGGATTCAAGTTCACCTGCTAAAATTTTTAAAAAAGTGGACTTGCCTGCACCGTTAGAACCAATTAAACCGTAACATTCTCCAGTTTGAAATTTGAGGCTTACATTTTCAAACAATGGAACCGATCCAAATGTAATCCCTAATTTTGCTGTTGAAATCATTTTAAATTAACTGATGACTGATATGTAAATGGAGTAAGTTTTAAATACGAGGAGTACGTTTTAATGTATAAACCGCTTTGTCATCAGCAATCCACTTAAAAGTAGGTTGCAGTACTGTTTGAACAAAGTCTTGAGCAGCATAAAAGTCTTCTTCAATATTATTTTTTAAATATAAGCCGGTATTAATATGATAAACATAGTGTGTTGATTGTCTATTTTCAATAATTTCTAAATCTACTTTCTTTTTATTTAGTGTAAATATACGTTCAGTTTTTTGTTTTTGTTTACTTTTTTCAGTAAATGTAATTGTACCTTCTTGAAATGCAGCTAAAAAATCAAAAATAATTTTTTTTACAGCAAGTATATACTGCTCTTGTTCTTGGTTGATTGATTGATTTGGCGTGCCTTGATATTTTGGCGGCTCAGGTGGATTAAAGGAATTAGGCGCTGCCGGTGAAGATAAATTACCTTGGACTCCCTTTTTAAGGGTATCTTCTTGTAATGATTTTATATCTATAGATTTAAACTTTGTCGTATTATCTTTACGTTTATCAGTTTGATTATTGTCTTTGTCAGAGGTATCTTTTTTTTGATTCACTTAATTAATCACCTTTTATTTTTTAAATTAATTAAAAATTATAAAGTAATTTTAATATTGATGCAATATGTGTACCTAAATCACCTACTATAATAATTGATTATGGTTAATGTTTTTGCTGGAGTCGACACTTATATTAAGTGCTTTTTTTATAAGATAGAATCCCGTTATTTTAATTAATGGTGAGTTTTTAATAACTAAAATCACAGCGTCAATGGCTGTGTTGCGAAATCCCTAATCTTCACAATGTTTCCGTTGTTATGTTGCTTTGAACCAGCGTCTCAGGCGATGAATTACAACGCTTAGATCATTGGCGATATCGCAATCGATTAAATTTTTCTATTTTGCGACAGTCCCACTTTTTATGCTAATATATTGATTCAAAAATTCGCATAAACGTTTAAGGAGCAATATGTGAGAATTACCGTGTTTAAAGAATCTAAGTTAGAATCACGAATTGCAATAATTCCAGAAATCGTTAAACAATATACACAGTTAGGGATTACAGTTCAAATTGAGTCAGGTTTGGGCCATCACCTATACCCTGATCAAGCGTTTAAGTCAGCAGGTGCGATTGTCAGTAATAATCGGACAACGTTATCCGTGACAGATGTTTTATTACAGGTTAAACCCCCTACAGCAGATATTATTCAAATACTTTCTAAAAATGTAACTTTAGTGTCTTTTTTAGATCCATTTAATAATAGTGATTCATTAAGATTACTTGCAAATAGTCAGGTCAATACCATAGGAATTGAATTTATGCCGCGCTCAACAATAGCGCAAAAAATGGATGGATTAAGTTCTCAAGCTAATTTAGCTGGATATGTGGCAGTGATATTAGCGGCAGAGAGATTAGATCAAGTCTTACCCATGATGATGACGCCAGCAGGCACAATTTCGCCAGCCAAAGTATTTGTGATTGGTGCAGGAGTTGCGGGCTTACAAGCGATTGCAACAGCGAAACGATTAGGTGCACGTGTTGAAGCCTTTGATACGCGGCCAGTGGTTGAAGAGCAAGTAAAATCACTCGGTGCTTATTTTTTGAAACTTGAGTTAGGTGATACAGGTCAAACAACAGATGGGTATGCAAAAAAATTAACCGAAGATCAACTAAAAAAGCAGCAAGAATTAATGCTCAAAGCCTGTTCAGAAGCCGATATTGTAATTACAACTGCCCAGGTGTTTGGTCATCGTGCACCCACTATTATTACGAAAGAAATGGTATCAAAAATGAAATCAGGAAGTATTGTTGTAGATTTAGCAGTTGAAACAGGAGGGAATGTAGAAGGAATTGTACTAGATCAGGAAATAATAACTGATAATGGTGTAAAGCTAATTGGAGTAGCTAATTTACCGGGTCATGTTGCTAGACATGCGTCTCAAGTTTATGCTTCAAATATATTTAGTTTTATTAAAGAGTTTTACAGTTCAGAAACCCAACAGTTGAACTTGGATTTAGGACATGAAATTATCAAGAGTGCCTTAACAATACATAATGGTAAGATTGTGCAGCCATTACTTCAAGAAAAATTAACAGGAGTAAATACTCATGGATAATATGACAATAATCTATCTATTATTCGTCGTTGTATTAGCAGTATTTTTAGGCTTTGAGTTAATTTCTAAAGTACCTGCGACATTACATACACCGTTAATGTCAGGATCAAACGCAATTTCAGGAGTGACCATTTTAGGGGCAATTGGCTTAGCTGGATCCTCTGATACAATGTTATCAACCGTGTTAGGCGTCATTGCTTTAATTATGGCAACAACAAATGTAGTAGGGGGGTATTTAGTCACACATCGAATGTTAGCGATGTTTAAGAAAAAGGATAAGTCATGACGTTTTTAATGCTTAAAAATAGTAGTTATTTAGTCGCGATGATTTTATTTGTAGTCGGGATTAAAAAGTTAAGTTCACCTGAAACGGCAGGTCGGGGTAATTTGCTGTCTGCGATAGGGATGTTAATTGCAGTGATAGTGACATTATTAGAACAAACTATTTTAGGGGTGCAAGGCATTCTCATTGGGTTAATCGTAGGGAGTATAATAGGTGTGTGTACTGCGCGCTGGATTGCCATGACGGCTATGCCAGAAATGGTTGCATTATTAAATGGGGTTGGGGGAGGCGCAAGTGTATTATTAGCATGGGGCTTTTATAGTGTCGCGCCTGTTATTGGAATATTTGAAGCCATTGTAGTTGTATTATCGGTAGTAATTGGCGGAATTACATTTTCGGGTAGTATTATTGCTTGGGGAAAATTAGCTGAAAAGTTGCCAGGACGGCCCTTACAGTTTTTTGGGCAACAGTATGTTAATTTATTGATTGTAGTGATTATGATAATGACTGCATATTTATTTGTTGTAAACCCAGGCAACTCCTTACATTTATTTTATGGGATTATGGGGATATCAATTGTATTAGGAGTATTGTCCGTCCTTGCTATTGGTGGCGGTGATATGCCTGTTGTTATTGCATTGCTGAATAGTTATTCAGGTTTAGCTGCATCAGCAGCAGGCTTTGTGATTGGCAATTTGTTATTAATTGTAGTGGGCTTATTAGTGGGAGCTTCAGGTATTATTCTAACCATTATAATGTGTAAAGCAATGAATCGCACTTTAAGAAATGTTTTATTTGCGGGTTTTGGAAGTATAGTCTCTAATAAAACAAATTTAGATCAAGGCGAGGTTAACCCGATTAATACAGACGATGCATATTACATTTTAGAAGCAGCCCGTTCAGTAGTGATTGTACCAGGATATGGAATGGCAGTCGCTCAAGCTCAGCATATTGTTCGAGAGTTAAGCGAAATTTTAGAAGATAATGGCTGCGATGTGAAATATGCTATTCATCCAGTAGCGGGTCGGATGCCAGGACATATGAATGTTTTACTAGCAGAAGCAAATATATCCTATGATCATCTTATAGAAATGGATGATATTAATCCGACAATGGGTAGTGTCGATGTATGTTTGGTAATTGGCGCTAATGATGTTGTTAATCCCAGTGCATTAGATGATGAATCTAGCTCAATTTATGGGATGCCTATTATTGAGGTAACACGCGCCAAGACAGTATTTGTATTAAAACGATCAATGAATCCAGGGTTTGCAGGGATACAAAACCCATTGTTTTTTAAGGAAAATACACGCATGTTATTTGGAGATGCGAAAGAGTCCCTTAATGGAATTGTGGGTGAGTTCAAAACATAAGATAATATTTAGCTAAATACGACTAGCAGTGAATTGCACGATTGCCAGTAGCCGCTAAACTTGCTTCTTTTAATGCTTCAGAAAAGGTTGGGTGAGGGTTAATCATCATGCCTAAATCTTCGGCAGAAGAGCGGTATTCCATTGCCAGCACGGCTTCTGCAATGACATCAGCAACACGTGGGCCAATCATATGAATGCCTAATATTTCATCAGTAGATTTGTCGGATAATACTTTAATAAAGCCATCACTTTCTTCTGCAGCACGAGCACGGCCACTGGCTTTAAATGGAAATTTACCACTATTATATGCAATATTTGCTTCTTTGAGTTCGGATTCTGTTTTGCCTACAGCAGCCACTTCTGGCCAAGTATAAACGACATTGGGGATTGCATTGTAATTGATTACACCATGGTGTCCCGCTATCATTTCGGCACATACTACCCCTTCTTCTGAGGCTTTATGGGCTAACATAATACCAGGAACAACATCACCAATCGCATAAATACTAGGAACTGCTGTTTGATATGCTGAATTAATTGGGATTTGGCCCCGTTCATTGAGCGTAATACCCACAGTTTCGAGACCGAGGTTGTCTGTATTGGGTTTACGTCCAATAGAGACTAATACAACATCACCTGTGAGCGAGAGTGGCTTGCCTTTCTTTTCTTTAGCTGTAATCGTGACATCTTTATTTTTTTTCTTGGTATTTTCTATAGCGCCAGTCACTTTAGTATTAAAATAAAAGTCAATGTCATGTTGGCTACTTAATGATCGTTTTAATGTTTTACCTAAGTCAGCATCCATACCGGGTAATAAGCGATCCATATACTCAACAATAGAGACTTTGGCGCCAAGTCGTGCATATACAGACCCTAATTCGACACCAATTACGCCACCACCAATTACAATTAAGTGTTGGGGTACTTTTTTTAAGGATATGGCTTCATTAGAGGTAATAATCGACGTGCCATTTGTTTCTACACTTGGTAAAGGGGTCACAGATGATCCTGTTGCAATAATGAATTGATCGGCATTAACGGTGTCTGTTTTCTTGTTCGCAGTAACTGTAATGGTTGTTTCATTTTTAAATGACGCATGACCATTAATGACAGTAATTTTGTTTTTTTGCATTAAAAACTCAATCCCTTGGGTGGTATTATCAACAACGGCTTGTTTACGTTTCATCATTTGATTAAAGTTTAGTTTTATACCATCTAATTCAATTCCATGAGTTTTAAATTTATGGCAGGCTTGATGATAATGTTCAGAAGAATCGAGTAATGCTTTAGAAGGAATACAGCCCCAATTAAGGCAAGTCCCACCTAACGTGTTTTGTTTTTCAATTAACGCGACTTTTTTACCGAGTTGAGCTAAGCGAATGGCAGAGACATATCCGCCGGGACCAGCACCAATTACAACAACATCAAATTTTTTCGACATTCAAATAGCTCCTTAAATTTTTATATTAAATACCAATTAATAACCGTGTGGGGTCTTCTAAAATAGTTTTCATTGTAACCAAAAAGCCAACTGCCTCTTTACCATCAATTAACCGGTGGTCATACGTTAGCGCAACGTACATGATAGGCCGAATTTTGACTTCTCCATTGACAGCAACAGGGCGTTCGACAATATTGTGCATACCTAAAATAGCACTTTGAGGACGGTTCAAAATAGGCGTCGATAGCATTGAACCAAAGGTTCCACCATTAGTAATTGTAAATGTACCACCAGTCATTTCATCAAGAGTTAACTTACCATCACGACCTTTCAGTGCTAAGGAACGAATTTGGGATTCAATTTCTGCAAAAGATAAATTTTGGGCATCTTGAACGACTGGAACAACAAGTCCTTTGGGGGTTGAGACTGCAACCCCAATATCACAATAGTCATGAAACTGAACATTATCGCCATCAATCATTGCATTCACAATCGGCCATTCTTGTAGTGCCATCGTGGCAGCTTTCGTAAAAAATGACATAAATCCTAGGCCAACTTGATATTTTTCTTTGAATGCCTCTTTATATTTTTGACGAATTGTAAAAATCTCAGCCATATCTATTTCATTAAAGGTGGTCAGTGAGGCCGTTGTTTGTTGGGCATCAACCAAGCGTGTCATGAGTGTTTTACGTAAGCGGCTCAATTTTTCATGTCGTGTATTACGGGTAGCAGACGATCTCGCTCTAACCGTATGTGGCGCATCAGATGTAGATGGGGTTGGTTTTGATTGTGAGGAAGGAGCAGGAGCAGAAACGATGTCTTGTTTAGTAATACGACCATTTTTACCAGATCCAGCAATATCAACCGGAGAAATTCCTTTTTCTTTCATCATTTTTTCAGCTGCCGGTGAAGGGTGGCCCGTAGCATAACTTTGAGTTGTTATGACTGGCGACGGTGATGAAGGCAGTGCTTCAGTAACGGTTTTAGATGACTTTTCAACGGCAACAGTAGTTTGTGCTGCAGGTTTATCAGCGGCACTAATCGAACCAATTACTTGCCCCACTTTAACAGTACCTTCATTCACCGTTATTTTTAAAATACCAGGAGACTCTGCTGCTAAATCCATAGATGCTTTATCGGTTTCAAGTTCGACTAATGGTTCATCCATATCAACATAGTCACCATCAGATTTATACCATGAAACAATGTCAGCTTCTGTAACGGATTCACCCGCTGCAGGAATAATAATATCAGTTGTCATTATTTATACCTCCTATTTTTGCTTAAATGCAATTTGAATTAACTCATCTTGGGTCTTTTTAAAAAGTTTTGAATTACCTGTAGCAGGAGATGCACTAGCATCTCGTGCGATAACTTGAAAGTTCCATGAACGAAATTGAGAAAGAATAAATTGCCAAGCGCCCATATTTTCTGGCTCTTCTTGTACCCAATAAAATGAGGCCTTTTGATATTTTTTTTGAAGTGCGGTTAATTGTTTTTTCGGAATAGGATAAAGTTGTTCGAATCGTACAATGGCAGTATCGTTATGACCATTGGCCTGTTCGGCTAGTAGCTCATAATAAATCTTACCAGTACAACATAGGACTTTTTTAATAGTTTTGGGATTTGATACAATGGGGTCATCGATAATTTCTTGAAATTGACCAGTTGTTAAGTCAGTAATAGGAGAAATCACTTGAGGATGGCGTAATAAACTTTTAGGGCTCATGATAATGAGTGGTTTTCGAAAGGGATTGTGAACTTGTCGGCGGAGCACATGAAAAAAGTTAGCTGGTGTTGTAATGTTACAGACATACATATTATTTTCTGCACAAGCTTGTAAATAACGTTCAAGTCGTGCAGAAGAATGTTCAGGGCCTTGTCCTTCATAGCCATGAGGTAGAAGTAAAACTAAGCCAGACATGCGTTGCCATTTTGTTTCTGATGCCGTTAGAAATTGATCAATGACAATTTGAGCCCCATTTGCAAAGTCTCCAAATTGAGCTTCCCAAATAACAAGAGACGCGGCATAAGCTAAGCTATAGCCATATTCAAAAGCCATCACTGCATATTCGGATAATAGAGAATTATATACTGAAAAATTAGCTTGTTTTTGATCAATATGGTTAAGTGGAATATAGTTATTTTCAGTAGCAACATCTTTAATAACTGAGTGACGGTGAGAAAATGTACCCCGTTGTGAGTCTTGACCAGACAGCCTAACAGGATAGTTTTCAAGTAATAATGAGCCAAAAGCCAATTGTTCAGCCAGTGCCCAGTCTACTTTTTTTTGATTAAAGTATAATTCATGACGTTGTTTGAGTAGTTTTGTCATTTTAGAAAATAGTTCAATGGTATCGGGTATTTGGGTTAGTGCCGTTGCAATTTGATCTAACGTACTTTTTTTAGTAGCGGTTTTGATCGATGATTCAAAATCATTTGGTTTAGCCAAACGATAGCCTTTCCAATTGGATTGAAACATATCTGGTTTTTTACCAATAGGATTATTTTTAGCAAATTCTAATTGTTCTTGTAGGTCTTGTTTAAATGACTGCGTTAATTGATTTGCATCTTCACGTTTAATTGTTTGATCGGATACCAGTACATTTAGAAATTGTTCATAGACATTTTTATGTTTAGCTACAGATTGATACATAATGGGTTGAGTAAAACGGGGCTCATCACCTTCATTGTGACCATATTTACGATAACCAAGGATATCAACATAAACATCACAGTGAAACTCCTGACGTAATTTAACAGCCATAGAGATTACATGCATTACTGCTTCAGGGTCATCCGCATTGACATGAAAGACAGGTGATTCTGTAACTTTCGCCAATTCAGTACAGTACATACTTGAGCGTGATTCTTCATAGTTAGCCGTAAATCCAACCTGATTGTTAGTGACAATATGAATGGTGCCACCATTATCATAGCCATTCAATTTAGAAAAGTTAGCAGTTTCATAGTTAACGCCTTGACCAGAGATTGCCGCATCACCATGTAAGACAATCGGTAATATTTGACGGGAATCATTATTATAGCGATGTTGTTTTTTGGCATGAACAATCCCTTGTAAAACGGGTGAAACTGATTCTAAGTGAGACGGGTTAGGAACAAGACTTAAATGCATTTCATGACCTTCGGGTGTCGTAATATCTGCTGATTTACCCAGATGATATTTAACATCGCCACCCGTATGGCTGACATCTGGAACAATATGTTCTTCAAACTCTGAAAAGACGTCCTCATATGATTTTTCAAAAATATTAACAAGAACGTTTAAGCGTCCGCGATGAGCCATTCCTAATACACATTCTTTGACTTGGAGTTGACCAGCTAAACAAATCGCATGGTGCAAAGCAGGAATAACAACTTCAAGGCCTTCTAGTGAAAAGCGTTTTTTTCCAACATATTTAGTTTGTAAAAAGTTTTCAAAGTTTACTGCTTGTCCGAGTTTATTTAAGATGGTTAATTTTTCAGTTGCAGAGTAGGAGGGGTGATTGGCGCATGATTCCATTTCATTGTACATCCAATGCCGTAATTTTTCGTCACTACAGTACATAAATTCAGCGCCAATAGAGGCGCAGTAAGTACGCTGGAGGTGACTAATAATTGTTTTTAAAGAGGATTTTTCAAGACTAATTTCTTTAGCACAATTAAATGTTTCAGTTGATTCAGACTCAGATAAATTAAAGTAACTGAGTTCAAGGTCAGCTTTATGGGAGCGACGTTGCCGGATTGGGTTCGTATCTGCAATTAAATGACCACGTGATCGATACGCATGAATAAGTTTCATAATATTGACCTCGGTGTCAGAAGAAACAGGAGTGGCATGAGATCCGTTAGTTGCGCTGGCAAGTTGATACCCTTGAAAAAACGAATGCCATTTTTCATCTAATGAAGTAGGGTCTGTTAAAAATTGTTGATAAAGACTGTCAATATAAGCTGGATTTGAGTTGTTAATATATGTTAATGGATCCATTATATAATCACCTAATCTAATTTAATTTTATTCTTATTATTACGTAAAAAAACATTTTTAGCTAGGTAATTGTATGCCCATCTTTTTTAAAGCGCAAACATTTTTTTTAAAGGGTATATTTTGTAACAGTAAAATAGGCTCTGTCGCGAAATGCCTAATCTTCACAAT
>CAXFGY010000040.1:0-10778 GCA_964002605.1 uncultured Candidatus Marinamargulisbacteria bacterium | reverse complement strand
TAGAAGATACAATATTAGAGCCATATTTTTTTGAAATACAGCATGATGAGTTGTTGCGTGATTATTTTTTAAAAAATGATATTACATATTGTAAATTTAATTATTCTCAATCAATTATAGCGCAGTTAATTTGGTGTTTTGAAAATGCGCCAAAAACATTTATGTTGTTTATTCAAGATGTTGGTGATTCTATTGCATGTCCAGATACATTATTAACATTTGATTATGGGGCATGTGAATTTTTTACGATTTATTTTCCTTTGCTTGCTCATCTTGCCTCTTGTTATGGTTTGAATGTGAAAATGACGTCTTTTCCGAATGGCGAAACACAACATTTAATAATTTATAAGGGGATACCTTGTTTAGATGTTTCTCAGATTATCAATTTTCAAACTTCTTTTTCCGATTATGAAAAATCCATTAAATTAAAACTTAGACATTGGTCAAATGATACAAATCAAGCGTTACCAATTAATTTATTAGATTATAATTATAGTATCAATGTATTAATTGCAAAGTATTTTTTTATGGATAAACAGGGAGCTCAAGCCATTAAATATTGCTTGGACTGTATTGACGAATATGGTGATTTAGCGATTAGTGCTAAATTATTGCTAATTCAGCTGTATATGTCACAAAACAAGTTAGATGTGGCATATCAATTAATACAAGACACAATAGCGATTGCGCCTTTTGTGGCGGATTTATATTTAAATTTAGCTTTGATAAAAATTAAACAAAAGAATGATGACTTTTTAGAGGATATTTTTTTATACTTGAAATATGAAAGTAATATTGAACTCGTTTTTCAAACAATTCAATCGTATATTATTGATTTTAAGTTTTTGCATAAAAATGATGAGATTACAATGTTATGTTCTAATTTTAGTCGGTTGCAATCAAACGTAATAGGAAAATAAAAAGACCTACGATAAGCAAGGGGGGGGCTTAGTCAGTAGGTCTTGTAAAGAACACTTATTTCATGTCCTTATTATTATTATCGATTTTTTTGAGAAAAAATTTCACAAAAATCTATATATTATAAAATTTCGATATATTTTATTTACAAATAAACGCTTTTAATGGTAATAGAGCGCTTATAAACTGTCTTTTTTATTTTATAGCATGCTTTTTTAAAGTAATTGCCAGGCATCAAAATCAATTATTTTCCGGATATTGGTTGGGGGGGGTGCTATTTTATTGAGTTGGTCTTTGATTTTTTTTGCATTTTGGTGATTACATTTAAGGACAATATGGAATCTAAAATGGTTTCGTATTTTTTCAAATGGACAGGGTTTATTGGGCATAATGATAGTTTTTTCATTATTTGGATAGGATTGATTTAATTTTTCGTATAGAGTTTGGCTATATTGTTGGGCACTTTTTTGAGATTCACTACTAATAATAATATTAATTAATGTACAAAAAGGGGGGTAGTGGAGTGTGTTTCTAAATTGGATTTCTTCTTTAAAAAAGTTGAGGCTGTCATGATTTTGGCTGTGATTAAAGACATAATGGTCTTTATGATGTGTTTGAATATAGACTTCGCCTTGTTTTTGGGCACGGCCCGCTCGACCTGCGACTTGGGTTAATAATTGAAAGGTTTGTTCTACAGAGCGAAAATCAGGTAAATTGAGCGTGGTATCAATGCCTAGAACACCGACAAGATTCACATGAGGAATGTCATGTCCTTTGGCAATGAGCTGGGTTCCTAATAAAATATCTCCCTTTTGTTTAAAGTTGGTTAAGATATGATCGATATCCTTTGCATTTTTAGCAGTATCTTTATCTAAGCGCATAATGGTTGCAGTATTAAATTGTTTATTCAGTTCAAGTTCTACTTTTTGGATGCCTAAACCACTAAATTGTAGTGTGTTTTTTTGACAATGGGGACAAGTATTTGTAACGGGAATGGTGGTGTCGCAGCGATGACAACGAAGTTGTTTATCTTGATGATAGGTATAACTGAGTTGACATTCAGGGCAGGTTAAATACTGCTGACAGGATTGGCAGATGATGGTCGGTGCGTAGCCGCGTCGGTTGATTAAAATCATTACTTTTTCGTTTTGATTTAAGGCAGTTTGAATGGCATTTTTTAATGGTTCTGTGATAATTGTGCCTGGTTGATATTCATTGCTTGTCATGTCAATGATATGAACTTTGGGTAAAGGGACGCCTGTTGCACGGTCTGTTAAATGGATATAGGATGATTGATTAAGGTGTTCATGAAGTGTCGTTAGACGTGGTGTGGCTGAACCCAGTACTGTTTTTGCGTTATGTTGTTTTGCTAAAAAAGCAGCGATGTGATGGATGTCATAGCGTGGAAAGGTATCTTGTTTGTAACTGGGATCATGTTCTTCATCGATAATGATGATTCCAAGTCGTTGAATGGGGGTAAATATTGCTGAACGTGGGCCAATGATAATATCACTGTGATTTTGGTTGATTTTATTCCAAGCAATATCGCGATTTTTAGGGGTGAGTCCAGAATGAATAATACTGAGTTTTTCGCCAAATCGTTGGGTAAATAATGTCATATACTGAGGTGTGAGTGCAATTTCTGGAACTAAGATGAGTGTTTGTTGATTTTGGTGTTGCATTGCTGCTGCAAGTTGGATGTATATTTCTGTTTTTCCGCTTCCAGTGACACCATGGAGCAAAAATTTACTGTTTGATTGACTGCTAAGAATGGTTGAGATTGCGTTTTTTTGGGAAGGTGTTAAGGTAAATGGGGATGTAAATGGATGTTTTTTTGGGGTGTCGTTGAGAGGTCTGTATTTTCGATTTCCAATAATGGTTTGGAGTGCTTTAAAGGGAGTGGTGTGGTAAAAATGACTAAACCAGTTAATTAATTCGATGCTTTTTGGGGGAAGTGTGGGTCGTTTAGGATCAATTTCAAGAATGGGTTTTAGTTTTTTTTGAATGGTTTGGGGTGTTTTTTTATTGATGCTTATTACAGTTCCTGCACATTTTGTACGACCGAGTGGTATCGTTACGGGTGATCCAATTGTGATTTGGTCTGTTAGTGTTTCTGGAATGAGATAACTATAAGTGCTTGCAATACCACGTGCGATTATAATTTCTGCTATTGTCATTATACTAGTTTAGTATGGGATGGGAATCTAGGGTAGGTATTTGTTGATATTTAATTTATATAAAAATAGCTTAACTGGGTTTAATTTTTTCTGGGTTTAATTTTTTGTTTGATTAAATTTATTTTGTATTTTATGCTTAGATTATTTAATATTAATTCATTTAATTGATTTGAAATTTTACTATATTCCTTTTAAAATAATATTGTTAAATATTAATTGAATAATTATGAATAATCAACATAATACTAATATTTCTAATGTATTAATCATTGGTAGTGGTGGAGCCGGTTTGCGTAGCGCTATTGAAGCTAAACAATTAGGTGTAGAAGTTACAGTAATCGGTAAACGTCCTAAAGAGGATGTTCATACAGTTTTAGCTGCTGGAGGTATTAATGCTGCCTTTGGAAATGTTGATTCTAAAGATTCATGGGAGCAGCATTTTGCAGATACTATTATTGAAGGATATCATTTATCAGAACCGCGTACTGTTGAGTTAATGGCTAAAGAAGCTCCAGATATTGTTCAAGAGATTGATTTATGGGGAGCAAATTTTGAAAAATTGACTAATGGTAAATTGGATCAACGTTATTTTGGTGCTCATACATATCGTAGAACATGTTATTCTGGGGATTATACTGGTAGGTCAATTTTGCGTACTTTAATTAATAAAGTTAACGAGTTAAAAATTCCTGTTTATGATTTTCAATATGTAACGGAGTTACTTGTTGAAAATAATATTTGTTTTGGCGCAATGACATTCAATCTTAAGAATGGAGAACGGACGGTTTTCTTAGCTGATGCTGTTATTTTAGCAGCGGGTGGACATACTCGTATTTGGCGTCAAAGTTCTTCTCGAAGAAATGAAAATACTGGAGATGGTTTTTTTCTTGGTATGAAAGCAGGGTGTACATTAATAGATATGGAATTAGTTCAATTTCATCCTACAGGAATGGTAATTCCAGAATCAATTTCGGGGACTTTGGTTACCGAAGCGGTTCGGGGTGAAGGGGGATATTTGATTAATCGTGATGGAGATCGATTTATGTCCAAATATGATTCTAAACGCATGGAACTATCTACTCGGGACACTGTTGCGATGGCAAATTACAATGAGATTATTGAAGGTCGAGGTACGGATAATGGAGGTGTATATTTAGATATTAGCCATAAATCTAAAGAGTTTATTATTAAAAAATTACCTCGTATGTATCGTCAGTTTTTAGATACTCTGATGTTAGATATTTCACAGTCTCCTATGGAAGTTTCTCCAACTGCGCATTATTCTATGGGAGGTATTAAAGTAACACCTGATGATCATTTTACTGGAGTTGATGGATTATATGCAGCTGGTGAAGTAACTGGTGGTCTTCATGGAGCTAATCGACTAGGGGGTAATTCTCTAGCAGAAATTTTGATTTTTGGTAAACGTGCTGGTTTAAATGCTGCAAAATATTCTCTTAATTTAACTGTTCAGTATCGATCTAAAAAAGTGATTGCGAACGCTCATGATGATATTAATTCTTTGATTAAGTCGGGTAATAATGTAGTTAGACCGTTACAGCGTGATTTAAGAAATATCATGTGGCAATATTGTGGTGTTGTTCGATCTGAAGATAATTTAAAAAAAGGGTTACAAAAAATTTATGATTTGAAAGAATTGGTATCTACTTTAGATGTTAGGCCTGATTCTGAAGGATATGAAGATTTGATGCTTGCTTATGATTTTATTGGATCATTAATGTCTGCAGAAGCAACAGTGTTATGTGCTTTGAAAAGGAAAGAAAGTCGTGGTGCACACCAACGTTTAGATTTTAAAACGATTAAAACTAGTCAAAATGTCAATTATAATGTTCGATTGACTTCTGCAAAAAAATTAAGTGTTAGTAAAAAACCTTTAGCTAAAATGTCTAATAAGTTAAGTAGTATTATTAAAAAGACAAAGGTAATTCAAAATTTTTCTGGTAAGTTAATAGAATGATTTATATTCCTATTTTACTTAGATGTTTTAGCCAGTATTAGTGCATCTTGTTTATTAATGGCGACACTATGCATGCCACAATCAACATGATGAATTTCGCCAGTTACGCCTGTAGATAATGGAGAGCATAGATAAAGCCCTGAATTCCCCACTTCATCTAAGGTTACGTTACGTTGTAATGGTGCGCGCATTTCACTAATTTTTAGGAGAATGTCGGAACCTGCAATCCCTTTAAATGCGAGTGTTTTAACAGGACCAGCTGATAGTGCATTGACTCTTATGCCTTGTTGACCAAATTCTGCAGCAAGGTAGCGAACACAAGAGTCAAGTGCTGATTTGGCAATGGCCATGACGTTGTAATTAGGTACGTAGCGTTCTCCACCGAGATAAGTTAGTGCTGTGATTGCACTTTTTTCGTTCATGAGTGGTTTCGCGTTTCTTGCGAGTGCTATAAGTGAATATGCACTGGTATTTAATGCGGTATCCCAACCGTTTTTAGTAATGTTAGAAAAATCACCATCTAAGTCATCTTTGTTGGCAAATGCAACAGCATGAATTAAAAAATCAATTTTTCCATAGGTATTTTTATAATGTTCAAATACAGATTTGATTTGGTTTTCATCGGTGACATCACATTCCATGATGAGTTTAGAATTCATTTCTTCTGCAATGGGTTGTACACGGGCTTTCATTAGTTCATTGGCGTAAGTAAAAGCAATTTCGCCACCTTCTTGGTGAATTGCATTTGCAATTGCGTAGCCGATGCCACGTTTGTTACTGACACCAAAAATAATTCCCTTTTTCCCGTCCATAATTCCCATTGAATAGAGCCTCCATTTACTTTTTAATTAATTATTTTTTTATTTTACCTTATCTTCAAGAATTTAGTCTACTTTTATTGTATACTAATAGATGTATTATGATTTTACTTTATGATGGGGTATGTGGATTTTGTAAAAAATGCGTATCATTATTGCAGTTATTCGTTTCTGATACGGTTCAATATGGGGCTTATCAAGATTATATTGATCAATATCCCAAGTTAAGTCGTCAAGCGTTAAGTCAAAAAATTCATTTAGTTTCAGAAGATCATGTTTGGGTCGGTGCTGCAGCAGTTTATAAGGTGTTGTCTTTTTCTAAATGGGGGTCATGGTTATGGGTTTTGTATCGTCGATTACCGGGCTTTCGTCAGTTGAGTGAATGGGGGTATTCTGTTGTGGCTGCGAATCGTTATTTTGTATCTTTGTTGTTATTTCCTTCTTCTTTTCAGTATACGGTTAGTCTTTTTTTAAAAGGGCTGGGTCTTGTTTATATTCTTGCTTTTGGGAGTTTATTGTCACAAATAGAGGGGTTGTATGGGAGTCAGGGCATTTTACCTATTTCTATATTGATGGAGTATTTAAGTCAAAATCAAGGGTCTTTTTGGACATTTCCGACTATGTTTTGGTTATCGGATTCGGATGGTATGATTTTGAGTCTTCCTATTTTGGGACTTTGTTGTGGGTTGTTTATGGTGATTTCCCAGAAGTATATTCGTTTTTGGGTGTTTTTAGCTTGGGTGCTATATTTATCTATTGTTAATTCAGGACGAGTTTTTATGTCGTTTCAATGGGATATTTTATTATTAGAGGTTGGGTTTTTAGCAATTTTGGTTAGTTTTTTTTCATCGTCTCGTAGTATTCGGTTTTTATTTCGTTGGTTGCTTTTTCGAGTGATGTTGGCTTCAGGTCTCGTTAAATTGATGAGTCAGGATATTACTTGGCGAGACTTGACTGCATTGTCGTATCATTATTGGACACAGCCTTTACCTCATATTGGCAGTTGGGTTGTTCATCAATTACCTGTTTTTTTTCATAAAGTGTCAGTTTTAATGATGTTTGTTGTAGAGTTAGTCGTTCCCTTTTTTATTTTTGGTAATCGTTGGTGTCGCTATGGTGCATTGATCGTTATTAATGGATTAATGATTATGGTTATATTAACGGGTAATTATGGTTTTTTTAATTGCTTGGTTATGGTGCTGAGTTTATTTTTATTGGATGATCGAGATTGGGAATGGATACAGAAGCGATGGTCTTGGGTGCAGTTTGACCGATATAAATATTTTATAACTGGATCATGGGGTTGGTTGGGTGTTTTATTTGGGGTATTTATATTTTTGTTGTCGTTTTCTGCTGATGTGAATCGATTTTTACCGGTTTCTTATCGTATTACGGTGCTAGATTCCCTGCATGCTTCATTACGATCGTATCATTTAGTAAGTGGATATGGCTTATTTGCAGTGATGACAAAAGATCGGCCGGAGCTTATTTTTCAAGGGAGTAATGATGGGAAAATATGGGAGAATTATATTTTTAAATGGAAGACGAATGATGTGATGCGTCGGCCGCAATGGGCATTTCCGTATCATCCGCGTTTGGATTGGCAGTTATGGTTTGCTGGGATGAGGTCTTTTGAACAAAGTCAGTGGTTGAGAGGGCTTTTGCAGGGGGTAAGCCAAAATCGTTCAGAAGTTTTGTGTTTATTGGATTTTAATCCATTTCAAAATCAACCGCCACGGTATTTAAGGATTATGAAGGCTAATTATGTATTTACGGATATGAAAACTTTGATTGAAACGGGTCAATGGTGGCAGCGAGATAAACTTGTAATTTACTCGCCGATATTTAAGTTAAGAGAATAATTTTTTTGGTGGTTACAGAAAAATATTATAATGATCTTGGAGTCTTTTTTTGACACGTTTCATAAATGTCCAGCCGGGGTCAATTTTGATCATTGGATTATAGGTTTTGTCTTTTCTTAAGTAATATTTAAAATGAGGCATGGATTGATTCATATAGTCTTGATGGCCAATGATATGTTCAATTGAGGGGTGTCTGGCAATTAGAAAAGCGCATAGTGCGGCGTTACTTTTTACTTGTTCGTCAGTGAGATCATGTTCATTGGTTCCTACATTTTCGATTCCAATTGCGACATGGTTAAATCCCATGGTGTGACGACCCATTACTGTTGTTGGTAATAGCGTATAAACAACACCCTCTCGGCTAACGACATAATGGGTGCCGACATTTAATTGGCCATAGGGAGTTAGTTTGGCACGGTAGCTGGGGAGTGTGTCTTTTTTGAATGCACCGAGTGACATTTTGAGTGTAGGCAGTGCAGTGTAGTGAATGACAATTATTTTGGGACTTCTGAGTAAATAGGTATTCATATTGTAGTGTCGTTTTGCATATTCTATGGTGAGATTCAGTCGTTTTTTAGATACTGTGTTGTAAGTTTTAATTTTAAAAGGAAGTGCCGAGGCGTTTATTATGGGGGGGATGAGGGACATTAGTAATATTAAAAAGAGTGTCATTTTCATTGGGGTATTATAATTTGTTTTGAGTTAAAAAAACAATTATTTTGAGTTATTTTTTTAATTTTTTATTTTTATTTATGATATACTTTGAGGTTATGACAGATATTATTGATGCGTTACAGTGTGAGTTTTCAGAGGATCAGTTAATTTTAAGTCCGGATTCCAATTATTGTGAGGATTATTCTCAATTACCTGCCCAAACGCCTAAATGTGTGGTTAAGGTTAATCAGGCGGTTGAGGTTCAAACTGTATTAAAATTAGCGAATCAGTATCGGACGTTGGTGACGACTCGGGGTGGTGGGTCTGGTAAGGCAGGGGGATCTATACCAGAAGAAAATGGGATTGTTTTGTCTTTGGAAAATATGAAAAAGATAATTGATATTGATCTTGTTAATCGTACAGTTACTGTTGAGCCAGGTGTATTGGTTGCTGATCTTCAAGTTGCTGTTGAATCAAATAACTTATGGTATCCAGTAGATCCGGCGAGTTTAAAGATATGTACAATTGGGGGGAACGTGGCGTGTAATGCGGGTGGTCCACGGGCATTAAAATATGGCGTGACAGGAGATTATGTGTTGGGGATGCAGGGGTTTTATGGTGATGGGACACCATTTCAATTTGGAGGGAAATTGTATAAGGATGTTGCGGGCTATGATTTGAAGCGCTTAATGATTGGGAGTGAAGGAACGTTAGGCCTGATAACGACGATTACATTAAAGTTATTATCTATACCTCAGCAAGAGCGCCTTTATTGGTTTTCGTTTGACACTTTGGAAACGGGGGTTGATTATTTAGTACAGTTACTTCAACAAAATTATCAGCCGTCAGCTGCTGAATTTATGCCACGAATTTGTATGAAAGCAGTAGAGAAATATCAGGGAAAATCTTATTCTTTTTCAGATCACGCTGCTCATTTATTATTGGCTTTTGATAGTGTAGAAGAGCCTGATTTTTCAATTTCGCCTCATGTGGTTGCGGTGAGTCAAGAAGATCAAGCAGAATTATGGCAAATTAGGCGTGATATGTCGTTGGCATTATCGCATATTTCTCGCAATAAGTGTTCAGAAGATATTACGGTGCCGGTATCTAAGTTAGCGGAGTTGATGCGGGGCTTGCGGCGTTTAAGTGATCAAACAGGTTATTTATGTTTAGGGTATGGTCACTTAGGGGATGGGAATGTTCATGTGAATATTCTGAATGTGGATAAAAGTGATGAGGAATGGCAGCAAGATAAAGATATTATAGTGGGTAAAATTATTAAATTGGGGGTTGATTTAGGCGGGACGTTAACAGGAGAACATGGGGTAGGGTTAACTAAAAAAGCGTATATGGACCTTTACTTTACAGCAAGAGACCTTGAGATTATGAAGGGGATTAAGGCACAATGTGATCCCAATGGTATTTTGAATCCATCTAAAATCATTTAGGTTAAATTATCTTTTTTTTAATACACTAATAAATTTCGATACAACTTTTTGATATTTTTTTCGATAACTAAATTATAGTAATTAACAAAATTGCTTAAATAAATTATGGAGGGATAAAAAATGAGACCATTAGGTTTGTTGTTAAAATTAGGTGCGTTGTCAAAAGCTCTTCAATACCAAACAGTGTATCTTACTAGGTTGACTGAAGAGCAGCGTGCTGAAACAGAGCGTGCTCGCATAAATCTTAATGATTTAACAACTTCAGCTCAGGAAATGGTAGCGTCTGATGCTATGATACAAGGTAGTTTTAAAACAACTGGAGCTTTTTGTGAAGAATTATTTCCCGGTGTAAAATTTGAAAAACCCAACTCTGATTGTAACGTAATAGTAAGAGGTGCCGATTTACAAATACACGAAATTGAACGTCCTGCAAAGAATGGAGAGCTTTAAAATAATTTAGAAAATTGGGATGATTCTAGTCAAGCACTAATTGCCAGGGGGTAAAATATCCTCAGATGGTAGGATAAAATTAAGTAAGATGGGACTGTCGCAAAACTAGGATAAAAATAGAATGATTTCAAAATATTTTTTAAAAAACTGAAAAAGTATTAAAAAAGACAGTTATTTTCATTTTTTTTGGGTGATTATGCAAAATTTAGGCACTAATCACCCTGAGTCTTGCTATGTGCTTTGAAAAAGGGGCGGGGCATTTATCCTGAAAAGACGTTTTACATTATGAACAATCGCATCCATAAAGAACTGAAATTGAACTTAGCTTGTCCACGATAGCGTGCTTGTTTTTTGCATTTAGAAAATATGTCTTCAAAGGGTTTTCTTACCGATGAGCGCCATCGATCAAGATCTTTATTTTACAGCAAGAGACCTTGAGATTATGAAGGGGATTAAGGCACAATGTGATCCCA
>CAXFGY010000039.1:0-10800 GCA_964002605.1 uncultured Candidatus Marinamargulisbacteria bacterium | reverse complement strand
GAGTATTCAAAAGGACTTGAACATTGTATTCATCCTGACTTTATTGCTGAGCAAATTTCTGCTAGTTTAAATCGTTTAGATTTAGAATATATTGACGTGTATTTATTACATAATCCTGAATATTATTTAATGAGTCAAAAATTAAATGATGTTCCCATTGAAACTGCACGCAGTGAATTTTATCGACGAATTAATAATGCATTTAAATATTTAGAATCTGAAGTCAAATATGGTCGAATCAAATATTATGGAGTTAGCTCTAACACATTACCCGAAAATAATAATAGTTATAATAGTGTTAACATTGACCAATTAGTTGAAATTGCAAAAAAAATAGCAGTTAACAATCATTTTAAAGTAATCCAATTTCCATTAAATTTATTAGAAAATAACTGTGATGTTCTCAAGCCTGCTAAAAAACATGGATTGGGGGTATTAGTAAACCGCCCATTTAATGCCATTATAAATCAAAAAATATGTCGTTTAGTTGACTTTATTATTGAAGATGCACCCTCTTCACTAGAAATTGATGACTTAATTCAAGATTTAATTGAGTTAGAATCAACGATTAGAAGCTTAAAATTTGAAGAAATGGGTATTAATGAATCAAAACAATTTTACCTACAAAAAAACATCTCATTTGGAGGGCAATTACAAACATATTGGAATGAATTTTCAGGATATGAACATTGGCAAGATACGTTATCAACCTATTTTTTGACTCACATAGAATATACCGTTTCATTATTAACTCACGAAACAGTCTTAAGAGATAGTGATCAAGAATTGTTTACATCATATTTTGGATTATTTAATAATACAGTTCAACTGATTTCAGAGTACTATAAAGTGATTTCTTCTACCCGGTCAGAACAAATTAAAAAAATCTTAAATACTCATATTTCAGATTGGAAATCAATCCCAACATTAAGTCAAAAAGCAATTCGAGGCTTAAGGGAGTTAGATGGAGTAAATTGTATTTTAGTGGGCATGCGTTCAGAAGATTATGTAAATGATATATTAATTGAGATTCAAAATAAAGTACTAAAGCAAACAAATGAAAATTGGAAAAAATTAACGGAGGTCACTCATGCGATATCAGAATTATAATAATGGAGGCAACTATTTTTGGTTAGGAATATTAATATTTTTTGCTTTTGGTGGCTTTCGTACTATTTTTTTATTATTAGGAATGTTTTTTTCTTTATTTCCTTTTTTTCTTGTTTTTGGAGTTATTATTTGGGTATTACGTCGGATTGCAAGAAATACACAAATTGGGGGGGCAATCAATGGGTTTGGAGTCAGTCATAATCAATTTGTTGAATTATTTATTCGCATCGCAATACAAGCCATTAAGGCAGATGGTCATGTTGACCAACGTGAGTTAGATAGCTTGAAGTCGTTTTTTCGACAACAGTTACGTTATCAAGGGCATCAGATGGAATGGGTTGAGGATTTAATCCAGACGAGTTTAAAGCAATCGTATTCCTTAGTTGATTTGTGTGAAGAATTTCAACAGCAGTTTTCGGGCGAACCCTGTTATGTGTTATTAGATATGGTATATCGCATTATTTCGATTGATAATGTTATTACAAAATCTGAACAGTCAATTGCATATCAAATTGCACAAAAATTAGGAGTTCCTCATGCTGTTCATGTTAGGATTAAATCTGCATATGAACAATTTGAATCTAAAACAGATCATTATTATGCTGTTTTGGGTGTATCTAAAGGTGTTACAAAAGAGGCCTTAAAAAAAGCATATCGTACCGCTAGTAAAGAACATCATCCAGATCGTGTTCAGCATTTAGGTGATGATATTCGTAAAATGGCAGAAGAAAAAATTAAAGAGATTAATGAAGCGTATACGGTTTTAAGTAAGCAAATGGCGTAATTATCTATTCCTATAATAATCGTCTAGTTTTTCTGTTATCTTTATTGAATCATAATCTGTCCATTGGTTGTTAAACTTTTTTTTTAATTCTTTAAACTCATCTAATTTTTTTAATTCAGAAGATGCGTAGTCAAAAACTATTGGGTGAGCAAATGTGGTTTTTGTTAATTTTCTAAAGAATTTTATATCATTTTTATAGCGATCATCCATAAATTCTATATTATGAAAATCTCTACTTATAGAAGCCCATACAATTTCTTTATTATCAATGAATTTCTTTACTCTAGTGTCTTTTGCTAAATAACTCAGGTCGAATCCACAGTATTTAAAGGATTCATTTTTTAATTCCTGTTCAACCTTATTAAGTACTTTAACTAAAGATTCTGATTTTGATGAATCAACATTTATTTTTTCAATTTCTTTCATAGAGCTTAGGGTTCTATGATATGCAAAACCATATTGATCTACTAAAGTTTTAATTTTATTTCTATTTTGACTTAGTGAAACATTCATTTTTCTGTTTATACTGCTAAAATTCATTACTTCGTCAGGATTTATTACACTTACAAATGCTAATAACAGAGGGTCATATGTAATACTTTTGTCATTTCTTTTTTTTTTTTGATTTAAAATTTCTTCATCAGAATCTGAATTAGTATAATTTGATTCATATGAAAAATCACTAGTTTCCTCTGAATCAGCTACAGAGTTTTTAATTTCTGCTTCTGCTTCTTTTTTTTCTGCTTCATCTCTTCGTACTTTATATCCTCTAAATAGAGATTGAATTTTGGTAGCTGCTGCTTTTTTTACTTGTAAATGTTTTTTTAATTTCTGACTTGATTCTGTAATATCAGATGCTGTCTCAAATGCATATTTTAATGGTATTGACGATATCATAAAAAATCTCCTTTTAATTGATTTTGTTTTATTCCTTATAATATAATTATCGATTTAAGTCACCCAAAAATTGCAACTAATTTTCTAACCCTTGTATTTCGAGCGTAAACTATAGGAATAATTAGGCCGAAAGAGGTAAAAAAGGATAGTAACTCACCATTTTTGGCTGTTTTTTTTAATCATAACCTTAAAACTTATTCATGTGTTTGAGTGGAGTTAGGTTGTTCTTTTTTACTCTGTCCAACCCGGTTAACCGTGTTAAGGTGTTCATTATAAACCGGTTAATATTAGTGTTTATTAGTAAAATAAAACAAAATCCATATTAATATCCCAATTATCTTGTGGTAATTGAGTTGTTTTTTGACAATAATGAGCAACTCCCAGTTTATAACCAGACGTATTTGCTAATAATTGATCGTATATTCCTTTTCCATACCCTAAGCGAATCCCACTTGCTGTAAAGGCGAGTCCAGGAATGATCCATAATTCAATTTCTTTGGGGTTAAATCGAGGTAATTTAGGGTGGGGTATTTTGGTATTGTATGGACCATTAATAATATCTGATTCTAAATTTATTATTTTAGCAATTTCATACGAGCTTGGCGTAGGGCGGGGGAGATAAATAGATTTAGTAGGTGTACTAGATAAGGCCCATTTAATAAAAGAAACTGTATCAATTTCATTATTTATCGGTAAATAAATCGCAATATGAGATCGATTATGAACTAAAGATTCTATATCACTCAGTTTAAGTTGTTTATAGGGTGCATTGTTACGACTTTCTTTAAATTGTTGCCGTAGTGCGGCTTTATCCATTTTGAAGCGCGGTCATTGCTATTGTTTCAACGACCATATCGCCAATTTCTGTGGTTGAAAAGCCCATTTTTCCGGCTTGCATTGACTTCATTTCCTGAATGACTTTTATTTTTGCAATTTCAATCTGTTTAGCAAGCTGGTGTTCTCCTAAATGGTCAAGCATCATATGTGCAGCAGCAATCGCTGCCATGGGGTTAATTTGATTGAGACCCGTAAATGCCGGCGCTGTTCCACCAATCGGTTCAAAC
Source organism: uncultured Candidatus Marinamargulisbacteria bacterium (assembly GCA_964002605.1). Lineage (GTDB taxonomy): Bacteria > Margulisbacteria > Marinamargulisbacteria > CAXFGY01 > CAXFGY01. The sequence continues at coordinate 6,945 of CAXFGY010000039.1, read as the reverse complement.
ATAGAAACCCCATTGGGATTAATGTTACCACTACCCGCAACACCCATTCCACCTTGAGTGGTTGCTGCAAGATCTGTGATAATATCCCCAAACATATTGCCAGTAACAATAACATCAAATTTTTCTGGACATTCAATCATATAAATACAAACAGCATCAACATGAACATAATCCGCTTCAATGTCTGGGAATTCTTGATTGACTTCATGTAACACCCGTTCCCATAGATCATAAACGTAAGTGAGTACATTGGTTTTTCCACAGAGGGTTACTTTACCGGCTTTACCTTCTGTTTTACGTTGTTGGGCGGTTTCAAACGCATAACGGATACAGCGTTCGACTTGGTGACGCGAATATTCCATGATTTGTGTGGTTGTTTCTTTGGCTGTCCCTTTATGATGACAAGATCCTTTACCGGTATACAGTCCCCCTGTGTTTTCTCTGATGACAACATAATCTATATCAGTAGGCGTGACATTTTTCAGTGGCGTCGCTACATTCGGATATAATTTAACTGGGCGGCGATTGATATATTGATCTAAATCAAAACGCATTTTTAATAAAATTTCACGTTCTAAAATGCCGGGTGGTATATCAGGGTGTCCAATTGCACCTAATAAAATCGCATCATATTGTTTAAGATCCTGGCATTCTTGATCTGATAGAGTTTGACCGGTTTCTAAATAGCGTGTTCCATTATAAGGTAAATCTGTAAATGTAAATGTAATCTGATCATTGGGTAAGGATTTGATTACTTTAGTGGCTTCTGCGATTACTTCTGGTCCAGTGCCATCACCACCAATGGTTGCAATTTTATAATGAGACATAGCTGAACTCCTTTATTATCATATGATTAGACGTTTGCTTTAATTCGTGAGGGATTTGATCGATGATGGATCATTTTATTAACAGCTTCTAAATAGGCTTTTGCTGATGCCATTAAGACATCTAAAGCAGAACCATTACCCTTAAATATATGGGTTCCATCTTGTATTCTCACTGTTACTTTTCCCAATGCATCTGTACCACCAGTGACAGAATGGACAATATAGTCAACTAAATGAACTTCTTCACCAATAATCGTATCGATTGTTGCATAAATTGCATTAACTGCGCCGACGCCATGTTGAGTTTTAGTGATGGTCTCTTGGTCTTTTTTAACAGTTACGGTTGCAATAGGTTGTTTTTTGGATTGAGAATGAACATCGATATCAATTAATTTGTATATTTCTGGAGCATGATAGAGTTCATCAGAGACAATAGCATATAGATCTTCATCTGAAATTTCTTTTTTTTGATCAGCGATAAATTTAAAGCGTTCAAACGCTTTATTTAATTCATCGTCATTGAGTTGATAACCCAAAGATTTTAATTTATCTAATACAGCATGACGTCCTGAATGTTTACCTAGAACCAATTGATTTTGAGTTAATCCAATTGTAGTTGCATCCATAATTTCATAAGTTTCACGTTGTTTTAAAATACCATCTTGATGGATACCGGCTTCATGAGCAAAGGCATTTGCACCAACAATAGCTTTGTTTGCTTGAACCTCTGAACCTGTAATGCTAGTAACAAGTCGTGATGATTTGATGATTTCATTGGTTTTAATATTGGTATGGCAATGATATTGATCTTTTCGAACACTGAGTGCCATAACCACTTCTTCTAAGGCTGTATTGCCAGCACGTTCACCAATACCATTAATAGTACATTCAATTTGACCCGCTCCATTTGTAACACCGGCAAGTGAGTTAGCAGTTGCAAATCCAAGATCATTATGGCAATGAACCGATATGGTTACATTTTCAATGCCTTCAATTGTATTTTTCAAATAATTAATTAATGTACCAAATTCTTCCGGCGTTTGATACCCAACAGTATCCGGGACATTGATTGTCGTTGCCCCTGCTTTAATAACTTCTGTATAAACACGAGCAAGAAATGCCTTATCAGATCGACCGGCATCCTCACAGGAAAACTCAATGTCATTTACAAAAGATTTGGCATACTTAACCGATTCAATCGCTGTTTCTAATACTTGGTCGGGAGACATTTTTAGCTTATGTTTCATATGAATAGGAGACGTTGCTATAAAGGTGTGAATTCGTTGTTTTTTTGCGTTTTTAATAGATTCTGCTGCCGTTTCAATATCTTTTTTAACTGCTCGACATAAGCTACAAATAATGGGTGTTTTAACCGCCTTGGAAATGGCTTGAATTGATTCAAAATCTCCCTTAGAGCTTATGGCGAAGCCAGCTTCAATAATATCAACGTTTAATGCTTCTAATTGCTGGGCAATTTTTACTTTTTCACTTAAATTCATTGAACAGCCTGGTGATTGCTCGCCGTCTCTTAAAGTGGTATCAAAAATTTTAATTTCTCTACTCATTTTTTTTCTGTCCTTTTATATATCTTATTGTAATCGAGTTTAGTAAAAAAATATAGGAATGCCTTATTGTGTGGGTATTGAAGTAACAGTTGCGTTGCCATCAGTATAGAACCATAGGTTATTTATTTTTTTAAATTGACTGGTTTCAGATAAGCAAAAGTGAGTTTTGCTTTGGAGTTCTTCTTTAAAAAAAGCATTAAATTGTACAGTTCCTGTTACATCTTTTTCTCTACCATTGGTTGTATTGATAATATCTAACTTAATCCATTTGTGAGTATGTAGAGAGGATATATTTATTAACTTGGCTTTTCCAGTAACTGTTTTTTTGAGGTAATCATAATCATAAATACAAAACGCAGTATAACGAGACTGCATGAGTTGTAGAGCGGTTTTTGGTTTTTTAAAGCCCATAATAAAAGGCTCACAGCAGTTAGCATAAGTTGCTTTAGCACAACAATAACAATCCATTTTAAATAGTCTAAGTGATTAACCTTAATTTAGCTAATTATTTTTAAAATGTAACTTTTTATTTTTTTAAGGTAATCCTTTTATGGACGTCCAAAAACTTTTAAATTAAGGAGTAATTTTTTATGAATAGATTAGTAATAAGTGGATTATTAGGATTTTCAGAAAGCTTTGCAGGTTTACATTTTAATCAAGTAGGACCTTGTGACATAACTGTAACTACTGAGGCTAAAACAACTGCTAAAGCCTTTAAGAATATAAATATTAACAAATTAGGTAAATCTCAATCTTCAGATTTATTTATTGGTGCTGTAAAAAAAGGTGATTTTGAGTTTATTATAGAGTCTTTAAAAAAAGGCGTTGATAATAATAGCTTGTCTATAGCTGCAATTGAATCTGTAAAAAATAGTAATTCTGAAATATTAAAACTTATTTTAGAAGAGGGTGTTGATATTAATCAACTTTATGCAACATCATGTAAATGGCATTCCACAACGTTATTATCTACTGCGATCGAACTGGGTGAGGTAAAATCTGTTAAAGTGCTTTTGGATAACGGTGCTAAAACAAATGTTATTTCATATATACCTGCTGTTTTATTATCTTATGGTCGACTTGTTGATTCTAGTGGTAAATTAAATCCTAATCAGAAAGAAATTATGAAGTTATTAGTGAAATCAGGTGCGTTAGCTGATGGTGATGAACTGGGCCTTTTAGCACCGGATAAACGCGTATTGGAACAATATGGTATTTTAAAGGATCATTCAGAGTTTTAGTTTTTTTAATTAGTTAATTATTGGGATTACTTAAAAGAGCCTGTTTATCGGGCTCTTTGTTTAATTATAAATGCAGGTATTTTATACTGCTTCATATTATGTTATTTCAAAAAAATACAAATAAAAATAATCTGAAACATTTTTGAAAAAAAACGATAATAAATATTGCTTAAAATAAAATAATTTAAAAGAAAGTTAAAGATGAATATAAATAAAATAAATAGAGGCAATATGCAACAACATATAGTTCAACAGCCAGTTCCAAGAAAAGCCTTATATTTTGCAGGTTTTGTGGGGTTAGTAATATCAATATTGTATTCAAAACATTCAGATTCTACAGTTCCTTGTGAAGCGACTTCATTTCTTACTGGAAAAGCAGGTGTTAATGAAGAGTCATTAATAAATATTGTATCTGCAAACCAAAATTTGAATAAACCTGAATGTAAAATTAAAATTTTAACTGGTAATAAAAGTGAATCAAAAAAATTAACAGATTCTACAGTTCCTTGTGAAGCGACTTCATTTCTTACCGGAAAAGGATGGGTTAATAAACAATCCTTGTTTAATATTGTATCTGCAACCGAAAATTTTGATAAACCTGAATGTAATATCAACATTTTAACTGGTAATAAGCGCGAAGCAAAACAACTTACTACAATTGCAAAAAAACTTCCAATTTCATTGACTACTCCATTAACTATTAAGCCATGGCAAGAAACATTACAACCAGGTTTGAATATCAGTTTTGAAAATGAAGATTGGCAAAGGTCTTTCCCAGAACCTCTGAAGAACTATTTTAAGATTAACTACTTAGTAAAGTTACAAGAAACTTTTGATACCATTTCAGAGGTCGAATTAACAATAGAAGAACGTGGTGTTTGTTATGCTGCTTTTAGGGATTTATTATTGCCTTGGGTTTTATGGAATGACGGAGGGCATTTTCTTCCTGGTGATGATGAACGTACCATTCAGCCCGTTTTTAGTGATCGAAAAGGTGTGTTTTCAGATGGTGTTCTACTAGATTTTATTGCTGCATCCCCTCGAGCTAAGGAAATAGAACAGATTATTAGCAGACTTAATGAAAAGACAGATCATTTTTTTAATAAACAAGTATTAAAGAATATTAAAAACGTTTGTAAAGAAAATAACATCTCCTTAAAAGAAGGTCTTTATATGTACTTTTTTACCCTTATTGGGAGTATGATGTTAGAGCCATATTTAGGAGTTTATGGAACTAAAGAAGTAGGTAATCTTGTTGGGGATGTTTTTCCATTTAATTCTTGGGTTGATCTTGTCGATTCTATTAAAAAAGAAGAAGGTACGTATCGTAGTTTTGTTGAGGCACCTATATTTACGACAACTAAATTTACAAAGCCCAAACTAACAGATAAGTTGTTAAATGATATGGCAAAGCTTTTCAATCCTTGTCCTAAACCCAATCAGTATACAGATCAGATGAGATTATTGGATTGTTTGGTTAATGATATAAGAAAAATAAATCAAGAGTCGATATGTAAATTACCGTTAGAAAAAACTGAAGTTGGAGAGGCAGTTGAAACATCATTGATTATAAATAAGCTCATTGCAAAGAAGGTTGCCCGTGACTGGTTTAATTTTGGAATAAAATATAATTTAGAAGAAGAATGTCTTAATACGCTAAGTCAAAGCCGGAGCCCATTATTTTGGGATTCTTTTGAAAGTTACATGAATGAATTTATCAATCGAAATAAATAAACAATTTAAACTTATTGTTTGGTCTTTGTTAATTTCTTAATTTTTAATTTAATTAATTTTGTGAAATAAAAAACGCCCTTATGGTCATTTTTTGTTTAGATTACTATTTTTATTTTTTATAAAAATACGATATTGACCAACCTAAGAAGCCGAATATAATAATGGGTAATATATGCCATAGTAATATATGCATTGGGTCCATAATTGGACAATGTAATGTAATTACAGTTAATCCTAAGGTTCCACTTGTAATAAATAAAATGACCGTCGCTTTGTTCTTGTTTAATACATAATTCTTATTTATTTGATGATTAAGAAACATAATGGGAATAATACTCATTAAAATTATTTTAATTGCACATGTAAATGTACCTTCCCAATAAAAAAAACTAGTTTGATTGGTGTTTTTAGTTAAAAAATAAATTAAGACTAGTAATATTGATACAGCAATTATTCCTGATAATTGGGTTAAGCCGTTATTTTGTTTTCCAGGTATTGATATCAAAATACTTTGATAGGTTAACAATATGGATAATAGTAATGCTGTAGCGGTATAAAATATGGCTGGAAATCTAAAAAGTTCATTTACTGAACTTGGCCATAATCCTAAAATAAATGTATAAATAGCACCAATAACAAATAATATTATCAGGGTATAAAGGCACTGATAATATATAGGAGGTCGTGGTGTTGTTTGTTTTAGGTCTTTAGTTAGTTCTTTAATAATATTCATTTGTTATTTCTTTTAATTATTCAATTTTAATTATATATTTATTATTTTTAAATTGAAAAGATTAATTATAATAGCTATAAGTGTTAACTTTAACATTATTTTTTTAAGTGAATGATAAGATCGATGTAGGGTGACTTTAGTAGCGGCTTCTGACTTATTAATTTTTCGAGCAATTTCTTTAATAGAGAAATCATGAAATTTTTTTAGTTTAATGGCTTGTTGTTGAATTGGTTTTAATTGATCAATTGCAAGATAAAGTATTTCCCAATCTTCTTTATTGGAAAAATAGTTTGTATGATCAATAATGGTATTTATATCAGTATCATTATTTTTTTTATATTTTTTTTGGTACGAATAATAGTCATATAGTTTATGTCTGGCAATGCTAAAAAACCAAGCTGAAAAAGGATTTTTTGAATGATATTGTCTTTGTCTGTCGAATTATGTGCTTGGTTATTATAAAAGTGATGTAATACGTGTTGACATATTTCTAGGAGTTCTTGATATGCTTTTTTATTGCCATTTTGGGTTAATTGCATAAGTTGTGAACAATTTTGTAAGGTTTTCATTAAAGATAGATTAATATAAATTTTATATAAACTAAAGTTAGTATCATCGTTAAAAAGACCAGAAGGACTTTTTAACGATGATGTTAGCGTCTTTATAAGAAACTTAATTGTGGTTAGGTAAGTAAGGTAAATAACTCTGAATATTGTTTTTAATCATATCAACACCCGTTTCATTAAGCATTTGATCTAATACATATTTCATTTTAGTGTCGTATTCGATTAAGCAATGGTTAGTCATTTTTTTAGTAATGTAAATACCTAAATTATTACGCTTAC
>CAXFGY010000038.1:0-10872 GCA_964002605.1 uncultured Candidatus Marinamargulisbacteria bacterium | reverse complement strand
TTAGTAGTGAGTAGTTTCCCAAGCTCCTATCGTGGTCATACTCCATTGATAAACCCTTCGTCCACGTCAGGTAGATTAGGAGTGCTTTCTCAGGGAACTTTAGAAATGTTTTTAATGCGAAACGTTTCACGTTTTAGTTCTGATTATGGTTCTTTAACAGATGGATTAAGTAATGAGTTAAATGGGTTGGACACTCCTATTACATTTGTTGCAATAATAGCTACAATGGCGCTTGTAGACGCTCTTGGATCAGGTGTTAGAGCTTTACAAAATGGAGAAGAACCATCACCAGAACAACCATCACCAGAACAACCAATAGATCTAGTTGTAGGAAATCAAAGTGAAGATAGAAGCCATGGAGAAAATGTATAAATTAGCAGTGCCAAGAAGGTTTTCAAGACAAAAAAATAAGTAGTAAGGTATAAAGTGAAGGCACTTTATGGGATTGTTGAAAAAAGAAAAATGTAAGCTATTGCGATGTCGCTAAAAATTTATGATGACTCTGTCGCGAAATGCCTAATTTTCACAATTTTCACCATCGTTATTTAGCGCTGCACCACTGCCTCAGGCGATAAATTGCAAATCTTATGTCTTAGGCCATATCGCTAATCGATCGTATTTCTCAGTTTTACGACAGTCCCAGTATCAGGTCCTGAATCGAGAGAACTAGAGCCAGAAGAAGATCCCGTATTACCAAGACCAATAGGAAAAATCCAGTGATGAGGTTTAATTTGTATTTAAAAGCCTTTTCATTGCATCTATGAGTACGATAGTATTATTAGGGTGAGTTGATTCTGCGTATATTCGAACAACCGGTTCAGTACCCGATTGCCGAGCTAGGACCCATTGATCATTTGCAAATACTAACTTTAAGCCATCATCAGTGATAATAGCTTGAATCGGTGTGGAAAAGAATGGTTGAAGCGTCGTCATATCTGTAGGCAAACTAGGAACAGACTGGTCGAGTGCTGACTCACTAAAATAAAACTGGCCATAGGTATCATAAATAAGTTGGCGAAGTTGAGAGACGGATTGACCGGTATCATGACAAATGGCCGCAATTAATAAACCTGGTAAAAAGCCGCATTTTTCTAATGTATGTGATGAGATCGTCATCCCACCCGATGATTCAACCGCCAGTCCGAGCTCATTATTATTTTTTAAACGTGCTAGATGTGGGGTGAAGTATTTAAAGCCAATCGGGGTTTCAATGTAGGTCATATCATGGGTAGTTGCAATTTTTTGAATTAATTGAGAGGAGGCCAGAGTGGTCATTAATGTTGTTAATGGAAGTTTTGCTTGGATACAGTAATGGGCAATAATTGCAGTGGTCTCTTCTGGTGAGACAGGCTGGCCAGATTCATCTAAAATCATATGGCGATCGCCGTCTGGGTCATTGGCGATACCGAGTAAAGCGTGCGTATCAGTTATGACATTTTTTAGTTGATTGAGATGTTCAATTGCTGTGGGATTAGGATGTTGGCCGCCAAAGTCAGCGAGTGGTTTTTCATGCAGTAAGATCATATTTAATTTGGGAAACTGATTTTCAATAGCATGCCATGTACGACCACAAGCACCATGTTTGACATCAATAGCGATCGTCGAATTTATCGATGAAATTGAAGGAATCAGTCGCAACAGTAATTGAAATAGATGATCTGCAAACTTTTCTTCATAACCATGATTGTGAATGGGTAGATTTGTTAATGGGCGCTGAGTTGGGAGGTCGTGAAAATAAGCCGAAGCAGCTTTGGAGATGGCATTGGTAATTGCCAGTTCAGCTGGAGCACCATTACTTTGATTCAATTTTAGACCATTATAGTTAGGCGGATTATGAGATGCAGTTAACATGATACCACCTGTTAGTTTAAACTGAGTAATTGCCCAAGCAATGACAGGCGTAGGGGTTGGCCATGGACAGCAATCAATTTGGATCGGGTGGGATTGTAGCGTTTGAACTAGTATTGCAATGAAGCTAGAGTTAGAAATAATAGGGTCGTTTCCTTGTCTTGGATCAAACCCAATCACTACTTTAGGCGTTGAGTTCGTTTTTAGTAGGTATTGAGCAATAGCCAGTCCAATAGCTTGCACATGTTTCAGCGTAAAGGACTGATTGATAATCCCACGGTATCCTGATGTGCCAAACGTAATCTTAGACATAGCTATTATACTGTAACGTAAAATAAAAAAGAGTTAAATATCAAGATATTGACAGTTAAGAGGAAGTCGCATTTAATAATGAATATAAATTTAAAATTATAAAATTTTATAAATAAAGGAACCAATTATGAATCCAGCAAAAGCAAATTTAGTCAATTCATTATGTTTAATTGGAGTGGGATTATGGGGTTATTTTTCTGTATCATCACCAACTGCCTTTATCCCCGTTGGGTTTGGGGTATTGTTATTGCTATGTTATAGAGTGATTTTAAAAAAACCAGAATTAAATAAGTTGGTGAGTCATATTGCAGTGACGTTAACATTAATTATTTTAGCGGCATTAGTAGGCGTTCGCTTGCCTAAGGCCCTTGATAGCGGAGGCTCTAGTCTTGTGCGTGCAATAATGATGATTACAACATCAGTTTATGCGATGCTTGCATTCATTAAAAGTTTTATTGATGCCAGACGTCATTCTTAGAAGTAGTATTTTTTTAATTATTAATTAAAAGCATCAATTTCTTCATAAATAATATCAGGTGATTCATTTGCAAATTATTTTTTGATATTTTTGTGATAAATACTTAATTAAAAATAAAACATAAAATATCAATATAAAAAAATGAAACTTTTTGTTTAAAAAAACGATAATATAGATAGAAAAAAAATAGGAGTGAATGAATGGTTAAATATATAATTAAAAATCAAAAACATTATTTATTGGGTATTTGCTTAAGTTTTTATTTAATTTCATGTACATCATCCAATAATATTTTAGAACCTAAAGAACCGGAAACACAAACAAAGATAGAAATTGATACGCCGACAGATATAACATACTCTAACCGTGATATTATTATTGCATACAAATCAGATTCAAAAAAAAATATAGGGTCTAGTTTTAGTTTACTAGCATCAGAAGATTCAAGTCATATTGTCGATGTTGAGTTATTAAAAGATCAATCTGTTGAAGATGCAATTGCTGAATGTCCAAGTGATCCAAATATTTTATATTGTGAACCTAATTATATTTTATATCCGAATGACGTATTTATTAGTAATCCAAAGTTAGATAATGGAGAGCTTTGGGGATTTAATCAAACCAATATTCGTAATGCTTGGCAAATAACTGAAATGTTAAAAGACTCAGAAAATATTATTGTTGCTGTTATTGATTCTGGTGTTAATGTTAATCATCCTGATTTAGCTAGTCATATTTGGATTAATGAAGATGAAATATCAAATAATGGAATAGATGATGATGAAAATGGTTATATTGATGATATTCATGGAGTAGATTTTACTGGAACAATGTATGACAACAATAGAGTGTCCTACTCTCCGATAGATTTCGGTGTAAATAGTGATGATAGTGGTCACGGTACACATGTTGCAGGAACAATTGCTGGCAATATTGGTGTAAATCCTCATGTAAAAATTATGGTTCTTAAATTTTTACATGGTAGTATTGGTTATACAAGTGATGCGAGATTAGCGATAGAGTATGCCATTAATAATAATGCTTACATGTCAAATAATAGTTGGGGGTCTTATTCTAGATCAAGAACGTTGTTGGATATATTAAACACGGCAAATAATAAAGGCCATTTATTTATAGCTGCAGCTGGAAATGGGAATAATAATAATGATAATTTCCAACATTATCCATCAGGGTATAATTTAGATAACATTATATCTGTAGCAGCATCTGATGAAAAAAATAATCAAGCTTATTTTAGTAATTATGGCCAAACATCAGTCGATATTGCTGCTCCAGGAGTAAATATATTAAGTACAGGAGTTAATAGTAAATACACTATCAAAAGTGGAACATCAATGGCAGCTCCATTAGTTGCAGGCATAATTTCATTATCTAAACTAATAGTACCTGATATTTCAATTAATGAATTAAAATCAAATTTAATTAAATCAGTAAATTTATATAGTGATTTTGATAAAAGAACGGTATCTGGTGGAATTGTGGATGCATATAAGTTTTTGAAATCAATAGTTTCTATAAATAGACTTTGGCAAACAAATCAGGGTACCTCGTTTAAATTTAACGATGAAGAAGATACGATTACAGGATTAAAATATGGTTATTTATGGTCAAAAACTGATTTCTATGATGTGCGAAATAATAAAAAAACAACAATATCGTTTTCACTTTTATTAGAAGATACAGATTCTCAAAACGATGAGTTTTCAGAGTTTATTTTAGGTTTTTCTGAAAATCTAGAACCATGGGGATCTGTTCAAGCAGATGCATTAACATTGAGAATAGGATCGCGAAGACAAGATGATTTTTGGGTAAGGTATAAGATGTATGAAAAATTCATTTACACATCTCCGTGGTATTTAGAGCCTAATGTATGGGTCAAAGTAAAAGTTGAATTAACTGATGAGTTAATGTCGATTTATATTAATGAGACGCTTAAAGAAGCAGTAAGTTTAGTTGATATTAATACAGAGAATCCAGTTGAATTTCCAAAAACAGGTAATATTGGTTTATTAAATTATAGAAAAGCAACTTGGCATGTAAAAGATTTTGTATCTATTATTAAATAAATTTTATCTAAATAGCTTCTCTTTCTAGTCCAGACAGCGATTAAACGTTGTACTAGGACGCATCACAGCGGTCGCCATTTGATCATCAGGGTGATAGTAACCGCCAATATCTTTGGGGGTTCCTTGGGCATTTTTAAATTCAGCTACAATGGTGGATTCATTATCTTTTAACTGTTGAAATAGTGAAGTAAAACGTGTTTTAAGATCAGGGTTGTCTTCTTGTTGACTCAGTGCCTCTGCCCAATAAAGCGCAAGATAAAAATGACTGCCAGACGTATCTAGTTCACCGACGCTGTGAGCAGGCGATCGTTCATGATCTAATAACATGCCTGTTGCGTGATCTAATGTTGTAGAAAGAACATGTTCTATATTATGAGTAGATGATTTGGCTAAATGGGCTAAACAGGCTGATAGTGCTAAAAACTCACCTAATGAATTCCAACGTAAATGCCCTTCTTTAAGAAGTTGTTCAACATGTTTTGGTGCCGATCCTCCTGCACCTGTTTCAAATAAACCACCTCCAGAAAGTAAAGGGACAATCGATAACATTTTAGCACTAGTGCCTAATTCGAGTATTGGAAAAAGATCAGTTAAATAATCCCGTAATACATTGCCTGTCACCGAAATAGTATCTAATCCTTGGCGAATCTGATCGAGTGAAAATTGAGTCGCTTGATCGGGAGCTAAGATATGAATGTCCAGATCAGAAGTATCGTGATCTTGAAGATAATGGGTTACCTTTTTGATGAGTTCTCGATCATGAGCACGATGTTGATCCAGCCAAAATACCGCTGGCGTTTGGGTATCTTTGGCACGATTAACAGCCAATTGGACCCAGTTTTGAATTGGAATATCTTTAACTTGGCACATTCGCCAAATATCATTGGCATGAACGGTATGTTCTAAAATGACGGTATTATCTTGATCCACTACTCGGACGATTCCATTAGTCGGGACTTGAAAGGTTTTGTCATGAGATCCATACTCTTCGGCTTTTTGGGCCATGAGACCAACATTAGATACACTGCCCATTGTACGTGGATCATAAGCACCATGTTGTTTGCAATCATCAATAACGGTTTGATAGACACGGGCATAAGTCCGATCTGGAATCACTGCTTTGGTTTCGTGTTGCTGTCCATCAGGATTCCACATTTTGCCAGAATCTCGAATCATTGCGGGCATAGAAGCATCAACAATAAGATGATTGGGAGCATGCAACCCGGTAATACCGTTATTAGAATCGACCATAGCGAGTGGTGGCCGATCAGATAAGCACTCTTCGATATCAGCTTCAATTTCACGTTGTTGCTCAGCTGATAATTGGGTGATTTTGGTTAACAAATCTTGAAATCCATTTTTTGTATCTAGGCCGATGTCTTTAAGGATATCATGGTGTTTGGTAAAGACGGGTTCAAAAAATGCATTAACAGCAGCCCCAAAAATAATGGGGTCAGAAATTTTCATCATTGTCGCTTTCATATGAATGGAAAACAATAGATTTTGGCGTTTGGCATCATCTATTGCTTTTTTTAAGAATGTGTAAAGCGATTGGTAACTCATAAACGTCGCATCAATAATTTCACCGGTTAAACCGGGGATATCTGCTTTAAGGATAGTGACTTCTTGGTGGTCATTTTCAAACTCAATGCGTAGTATCACGTCATTTGTTAGGGTCATTGATTTTTCATTTTCAAAAAAGTCACCAGAGTCCATGGAATCCACATGTGTTTTGGTATCTGTTTGCCATTGACCCAGTTGAGGGGGATGGTGTTTGGCATAATTTTTAACCGATAACGGTGCGCGACGATCTGAATTTCCTTCTCTTAAAACAGGATTAACGGCACTTCCGAGTACTTTAGAGTAGCGGTTTTTGATTTCTATCTCTGTATCGTTTGAGGGGTTTTGGGGGAAGTCAGGAATAGCATAGCCTTGTGATTGAAGTTCACTAATTGCGGCTTGTAATTGTGGAATTGATGCACTGATATTGGGTAATTTAATGATTGTGGTTTGAGGTTTATGAACTAGTTCCCCCAATAGTTTAAGGTCATCATTAATGGATTGATAATTTGTTAAGTAATCTGGGAACTGTGATAAAATACGACCTGCTAAGGAAATATCGGTTAAGGATAAATGAATGTTTGTATCTCGAAAAAACCTGTTGATAATGGGATAAAAAGAACGTGTAGCAAGAGCAGGTGATTCATCACCATTTGTATAGTGAATTGTTTTTAAATTAGTTGAATTAGACGACATTATCTATAAGTTTACAATGATCTCAAAAAAATAAAAATAATAAAATATTAAGACATGGTTTTTGTTTATTTAAACCAATATATTTAAAGCCGTTTAAGCAGTATGAAAATCTTTTAAGCGTCGACTTGATTCTCTTGTAAGCGTCGACTTGATTCATAAAAGAAACGTATTAATGGTCTACAATTTGTAACGTGCGTATTTCGTTCATAAAAGCTATGGAAGTTTTCTAATTTAGTTAAAATAGAATTTAATATGTTATAGGATGGTTGAAATTGTTTTGAACTGAGTTGGTGATATTCATTATCAATAGATTTGTTAAATTGAGTATACTTTTCGTTGAATAATTTAGGGCTTTTAGATAATTCAGATAATCTTTTAAAAACCGGAGAGTTTAGTTTTTGTTGTATTAAACGAATTTTGTAGAACATATGACTATTGTGTTGATTAAACCTTGGAATAAAAGGATATTTAGATAAATAAGGACGTTTTATCAAGGAAAAGGCGGTTGCCAATGCCATCAATATGTGACTAGGTTTAATCTGTTTTAAAGGTACAGTGTTTAACTTATTATTAAATTCGGAAGAAGATGATTTTGGTAATTCTGTTGGATAACCTCGGAATGATTGTGAAGATATTGAAATAGGCACTAAATGCTTTGGTGTAAAAAAAGATGAACCTGATGAAGAAAATATAATAGCTAGAGTTTTATATAAGATCATTTAGTTAAATGTCCAATAATAAATTTCAATATTTTATTCATTAAATAATAGTTGTTTATACAATACAGATTTATTAACAATAGAGAAAAAATAATATAAAAAAATTGCATAATTGACAAGGTTTTTTTAAATAAAAAATAAAAATGTTTAATCCTTTTATCGATGGGGAAAGTAAAGAGTTATCTATTATTAAAGGAGCTCAAGCGAATGAATGATATTAATAAAAAAGAATTTTTAAATCATGAATCAAAGATAACAAAAAAAACTAGAAAGTTTATTCCGCAGTTCAGTACTAATAGTGAGCGTTTGAGTCAATCAATACAGCAACAATCAAATCAGAATAATTTAATTGATTATAAGCAAAATCCTTATTCTTTAAAATTCGCATCAAAACAAGAGGTAATGATGGTTTTAAAGCAATCGGGGCGCTTATTAGAGTTTGTTTCATCAGAATTACAAGCTGACGCAGAAGTGGTTATGACCGCTGTTCAAGAAGACGGGTTGGCCATACAGTTTTCAGATCCAGCCTTACAAGCAGATGAGGCCATTATGGCCCAAGTGATAGCGTCTGTATTACCTAATTATATATCAATGGTGAAATTTTATAATATTCCAGAGACATTAAAAGCCAATCGACAATTTATGTCAGCAGCGGTGAGTAATAATGGGATGAAATTACAATGTGCATCACAGGAATTACGTGCAGATCGAGAGCTCGTCTTAATGGCTGTTCATAACAATGGGTTGGCCCTACATTATGCATCAGCACCATTAAGAGCAGATCGAGAAATTGTATTAGCTGCAGTAAAAAATCATGCAGAAGCGATTCAATATGCAGATATTATGTTACAAGAGGACGAAGAGATTGTGATTGAAATGATTCATAGTATTATTGAAAAGTACCCATATAAAGTATAATTATCTTTAAATACCTTTCCATTATTATTGATCTAGAGCGATTGCGGTATTAACCTTTTATTGAGGTACTCACTTATAAGAATAAAGTTCGAGTTCTTACGTCAGATTTTACTGGAACTCATCTCAATCTAAATGGTTATGTAGCTATCTTTTTAGTGTTTTTATTCAAAGGAGCAACTTTTGGAGATCAAGGGACGCTCTAAAATAAAAATAGCACACTGTCATTTTATATAGTTCATTATGGGGCTTTCGCAAAACAGAAAAAATCGATTGATTGCGATGTCGCCAAAGGCATAAAATTTGCAATTCATCGCCTGAGGAAGTGGTTCAGCGCGACATAACGAAGGTGAAAATTGTGAAGATTAGGCATTTCGCGACAGAGGCATTATAGCAATTTAATAATTGATTAAATTAAACTTTATAACGCACTAATAAAAAGATAATAGTATATTTTTAATATGAGACTTTAATAATAGTATGCTGTATACTGAATTTAAAGTGTATCTTCCAAAAAAAAAATATCTTATATTACTACTACCAGTACTACTGTTCACATTAGTATTTTGTGACTATAATCCGCATTTATTATTTTTTTTTTATTAGCGATTATATTGCCTATACTAGGGATAATGGTTATTCATAAACAGCAGCAATTTGAGCACAACCAAATAATTCAAAAAATTGAAGAACAAAATGAGCTTATTATGATGGCAGAGAAAATTGCAGATGGACAATTAGATATCAATATAAAACAAAATCAAAAAAACAATCGATTAGTTAACGCATTACAAAAAATGATTGAAAGACTAAGAGATAAAGAAATTGAAAATAAAAACTTAACGCAAAAGCTATTAATAGCGCCAGATCTATTGCATGCACAAAAATTAGATATGATTGATCAATTAGCAGGTGGAATAGCACACGAGTTTAACAATACACTAGCAGTCATTATTCCTACTATTGAGATCTTAAAAATAGATGAAGAGAACCTTGAAACAATAGAGTCATATAATTTAATATTATCCGCGTCATTACAGGCATCAAATATTGTTAAGCAGTTGCTTCAATTCACTCGAAAAGAATCGGCTAAAAAGAAAATGCTATCGATTAAATCAATATTAGAACTGCTTAAGCCCATGATTAAACAAGTGTTAGGAAAAAAAATCAGTTTAGAATTAAATATCGAGACAGATCAAACATTAACTTTATTTGCAGACGAAACACAACTTAGACAAGTATTTATTAACCTTGCACTTAATGCAAAAGATAATATGCCTAATGGGGGGAGGTTTTTAATAACGGTATTAAAATTAAATTCACAGATACACATCGAGGTAGGAGATACAGGTGAAAAGATACCTGAAAGTGATTTAAAAAATATATTTAATCCATTTTTCACAACAAAGCCAGTAGGCCAGGGGACAGGTCTAGGACTTTCAGTGGTTCAGGGTATTATTAAAGCGCATAATGGTATAATTAGTGCACATAGAGATTCTAATAGTAATATAAAGTTTATAATTAAATTACCGCAGGAAGAGTCGTTTGGCATAAAAACATCTTATAAAAAAAAAGATAGCCCTATTTTTAAAAATCAACCAATTAAAGGAAAGATATTATTAATTGATGATGATCAAAATGTGTTAAATGTTACAAGAAAAGTTTTAAATAAAATGATGTGGGATGTAGATTGTCAGTTATCTGTAAAAGAAGGATTAAAAATTTATAGAAAAAACAACTATGAATGGGTTATTTTGGATTTTTGCATGCGCTATGGAAATCCTTCAACAGAAAAGGCTATAAAAAATCTACAGTCTTTAGGTTGTGAAAAAATAATTTTTTTTCCTTTGTATCCGCAGTATGCAGGTCCAACAACTGCTACAGCTAACGATCAGGCTTTTAGAGCTTTAATGAAAATGAAGTGGCAACCAGCATTTAGAACTGTACCAGCATATTTTGATAACAATCTTTATTTGGATTCTTTAGCTAACTCAATTAAAGAAGCATATGCTAAAGCTAAACTTAAGCCTCAGCATCTAGTTGTTTCTTATCATGGTGTCCCAGAAAGATATTTAATGGCAGGTGACCCCTATCACTGCCAATGCCAAAAAACAACAAGACTACTAGCAGAAAGACTTAAATGGGATAAATCCCATTTTACAACAACTTTTCAATCAAAATTTGGGCCTGAAAAGTGGGTTGGCCCTTCCACAGTTGATTTTGTAGCTGAATTAGCTAATAAAGGTATAGTCAATAT
>CAXFGY010000037.1:0-11167 GCA_964002605.1 uncultured Candidatus Marinamargulisbacteria bacterium | reverse complement strand
CCATGGATGATCTGTGATGAATGTGGGTTGAATAAGTTGAGGTTCTACAAAATGGTCATATAGTGCGGCGATTAGTTGAATTTTTGACACATTGTTAGGAAGTTCTAGATTTGCTTCGTTTGCTTTTTGGATCATTTCATCAGTGTTGTTACTATTAATGTTGGCGTATTGTTTTAGTGCATCGGTTAGTGTTATTCGTTTAAATGGAGGGGTAAATGAAAGGGTTTGGTTTTTGTATTGAATTGTTGTGTTTCCTGTTATTTCTTGGACTAATGTTGATAATAAAGATTCAGTTAAAGTCATCATGTCATTGTAGTCAGCGTATGCTTGATATAATTCTAATAAAGTATATTCTGGGTTGTGCTTGTATGATACACCTTCATTTCTAAAAACACGCCCAATTTCAAATATTTTTTCAAATCCGCCTACAATTAATCGTTTTAGGGGCAATTCTAGAGAGATTCTGAGAAACAAATCTTGTTTTAATTCATTATGATGTGTGGTGAATGGACGTGCTTCAGCTCCGCCATAAATTGATTGTAATACAGGCGTTTCGACTTCCATAAATTGTTTGTTTGTTAGCCAATTTCGAATTAATGTTATTGTTTTAGATCGTGTTTCGAATGTTTGTTTAACCTCTTTGTTTACAATGAGGTCAAGATATCGTTGTCGGTATCGTTTTTCTTTGTCTTGAAGACCATGGAATTTTTCAGGCAGTGGATGGAGTGATTTTGTAAGAAGTTCACCGTGGGTTATTCGAAGGGAGAGTTCTCCTCTTTTGGTGCAAAAAGGGGAGCCCTCAATGCCAATGATATCACCAATATTAAAGTTGTTTATATCATTAAATAATGATTCTTTGATGTCGTTTATGTTGATATAAAATTGTAGTGTTTCTGAGTGATCTTGGATATTGCCAAATAATGCTTTTCCATGCACTCGTTTTGCCATTAATCTGCCTGCTATTTTGAATGAAGAGGTTTCTTTTTCACCTGCTTTTAAATTTGAAAATGAATCAATAATATTTTTTATAGTTGTTGTTTTTTTAAAGTTATACTTGTAAGGGGTATTGTTGTTATTGATTAAGTTTTGACGTTGTTGTATTCGTAGTTGTTCTTCATTAGTGTTTTCAGTGTTTTTTGTTTCGATTGAAGGGGAGTTTTTGTTCATTTATTTTTGATTATTTAATTTTTGTTTAAAAAATGAATGGCATCATTGTCAGTATTAAATATATTGATTTTTGATGATATTTTAGTGATGTCTAATACTCTTTTTACATCTTTTGCGGGGTTAATTAGTAGTAAATTTCCTTTTTTTTCACCTGCTTTTTTATGACTTTCAAAGAGTGCCCATAGTCCAGAAGAGTCAATGTAGCTAACGTGAGTCATGTCAACAATAATATTTGTTTTTCCGGTTTCCAAAAGAATATCTATTGTTTCAATGAATTTAGATTGATTTTGAATATCAAGTTCAATTTCACCAATTAAAGTGTTTTTTTTGTTTTTTTTTGTTCCAATGGATAATTTAATAATATTTTTTTCTAATGTTTCTATATCTATTTCCATGTTTTAATCTCCTGTTTAGTTTGTTTTTTCTATTTTAAAATTTGTAAATTAAATTTTTTTTGAGCTAGGGATAGTATACTTTATATTTAGGATGTTTTTAAAGAGTTTATTTTTTAATTAACAATTTGCTGATAGAGTTCATTAAATTTTTAAGGCATTGATATTTTAATGAATGAAAAGAACCTTTTTTTGTTTTTTGGAGGTTGTTCGTGGATGTTGACGATAAGAAAGAATTTCAATTAACCTAGTTTTAATTATAATGCAGTTTTTTTTGGTTTGAAATAAGTTGTTTTATGGAGCATTTTCTAAAATTTTTATTGTTACTATTGTTAGGTCATCATGGTTTTTTTTTGTGTCATTATGTTTTTTTAATTGTACGTTTAATTGATCGGTGATTTCTTGTGCGTTTTTTTGGGCATAATTGATTACTGTTTTTTTAATTTTTTTTATTCCAAAGGGAATGTTAGATTTGTTTTTTGTTTCTGTGACCCCGTCTGTAAAAAATAATAGTAGATCATTTTTTTGTAATTTAATTTTTTTTGTAATATATTTTTTATTTAACTCAGTACCTAAAGGGGTGTTTTTAGAATTTAAAGGTTGAATTTTTTTTTGAGAGTACCATAGTGGGGCTTCATGCCCTGCGTTGGAGTAAGTTAGTATTAATTTTTGAGGGTCTAGGATGCTGTAAAATAAGGGGACAAATTTATTTATGATTGGGTGGGTAATTAATATTTTATTGAGTTGATTTAATGTTTTTCCTGGTGTTTTTTTTTCGTCGGCTTGAGTAATTAATAAGGTTTTGAGCATTGCCATAAATATTCCTGCGGGAAGTCCTTTACCAACAATATCAGCAATTATAATTCCTATTTTTCCATTTTTAAATTGAATAAAGTCATGATAATCTCCGCCAATTTCTTTTGCGGGTAAATTTAATGAGCTAAATTCAATATGTTTAAGCTTAGGTTTTTTTTGAGGAAGTAAATTTTGTTGGATTTTTTTGCATACACTAAGTTCTTCTTTTATTCGTTGCTGATTTAATGTTTCATTATAGTTCAAGGCATTTTGAATAGCAGTTCCGGAAATTTTTGTTATTATTTTTAATGTTAATAAGTTTTCGGGGGACAATTTTTCATTTGTTTTTTGTTTTTGGACTATATTGATTAATCCAATTAGTTTTTTATTTACTAAAATTGGCGCACAAATATAGCTGTTGATTTTTTCATTTGGAATTTTTTGAACCAATTTGTTTTGATTGAAGTTTTCAATGTAAGTTATTTTCTTCTTTTTAATTGTTAGGCTTGAAATTAAATTGTTGTTTTTTAATTTATATTTTTCTTGTGTTTTTTTTGAAAAATTAATGTTTGCAATTGTTTCAAATTTTTTTTCTTTTTTTAACTGTATCGATCCTATTTGTGTAGATGTGATTTTTAAAATAAACTGGATTAGTACTGTAAGTAGCTTATCTAAGTTACTTATTGAGTTAATGATTTCATTGGTTTTTGCAATTATTTTAAGTCGTTGTGTTTTTATGAGGTCAATTTTTTGCATTTCTGTGATATCTCGAAATACAAAAATAGTAATTGGATGCTTAGTGTTTTCATTGATTATAGGGGTTATATTGAGAGAAAAATACTGATTTTTTAATGACAGTTTTTGATTGAATATAGGTTTTTTTGTTGTGATGACCTTTTGATAAAGTGATAAGATATTATTTTTTTTAAGTGCTTGTATTATTTTTAAAGGGTTGTTTGAATCATTGTTATTTAAATTTAATAAATTTGTTGCGGTTGTATTGATTGATATGGATTTATAATTTTGATTTAGCATTAAAATTCCATCTGTTATTGAATGAATTAAAGAATAAAGTTTTGTTTTTTCAAGTTTTTTGATGACTTTTAATCGCCCGATGTTGGTTGTTAATTGATTTATCATAATATTTAAGAATGGAAGTTTTTTTTTAGGGAAGGCATTTTTTTGGTTTGAGTATATTTGATATAGACCGATAATGTCATTTTTAAATACTAGCGGAAAGCTTAGTAGTGAATTAAATTGGTTTGTTTTATTGATTACATTTGAAGTTGTGTGATTGTTGTAGGTATAGTAATTAATTTTTTTTTTGTTATTAAGTGGATGTGAAATTTTTGATAATGACTTTAATGTTTTTTCTTGGACATTTTTTATGAGATGATTTTCTATTGGAGAATTAATTATGGAAAATAAATCTGCACTGGACTGAGATGTATTGATAAATATGGTGCATATGTCATACTTGATTACATTGTTGATATAGTTAGTAATGGTTCTGATAATTTGATGATAATTTAATGAATGCCCCAGTATGTTTGAGGCATTGCATATAGTGTTTATTTCTGTATTTTTGTCAGTTAATTCTTTTTTTATTTGTTTTTCTAGTTTATTAGGGGAAGTTTTTATTTGTTTGTCTAACATTGTCATTAATTTTTTTTATCTATTATTTTTGTTATTGTGGTTAATACTTCATCGATATCAAACGGTTTTAAAATTACTTCATAAGCATTAAATAGGATTTGTTTTTGAAATAATAATTTGATTTTTTGTTGAGCGGTAACAATTATTTTTAAGTTTGGGTTTATTTTTAAAGATTGGATGAAAACATTTTTAGAACTGTTTAAAATTAAATTAATGTCGAGTAAAATCAAATCAATAGAGGGGGTTTTTTTGATTATTTTAATAAATGTGTTTTCAGAGTATGTAAATAGTTTTTTATAGGGCGTATGATTGAGCATAAGTAAAGTGTTTTTTATTTTTTGAGGGTTTTTATTGGCAATTAAAATTGTTTTTTGTTGTTTTTTTATCATTGTTGAATGACTTAATCAGTGTTAGTTAAGTATTATATTTTAGATTTTATTTGATGTTGATCTTTTAATACTATCATTTTATATGTTTTTTTCAAATAAATAATAATTTTTTACTTTCATAAATTTATTTTAATTGGTATAATGATGCGCCTAAAATTGATGTGTACTATAATCTTAGTTCAAGTACAGTTTATACTATTAGTAATTCAAATGTGTTTAGGATTTATAAATGGGTAAGTACGTAGAGTCAGAAAATCAAAAATATATCTTTCCTCGTTGGGTTAATAAGGTTCCATTAATGATTTTATCTTTTGTTTTTTTTACAGTATTGTTTGTTATTTATTTATTTTACTATTGGTTTTCGCCTAAACATTTAGAAGTAGGTTATGAGCCAGAGCAGCCTATTCCTTATAGCCATCGTTTACATGTAGGGGAATTAGGTTTAGATTGTCGCTATTGTCATTCTCAAGTAGAGAAGCAAGGTCACTCTAATATACCTTCATCTGAGGTTTGTATGAATTGTCATTCTCAAATTAAAACAGATAGTCCTCATATAAAGAAAATCAAAAATAGTTATGATAGTGGTGTTCCGATTGAATGGGTTAAGGTACATATGTTGCCTGATTATGCTTATTTTAATCATAGTCGCCATGTTAACTCTGGTGTTTCTTGTGTGTCTTGTCATGGTCGTGTTGATCAAATGGAAGTTGTTCGGCAAGTGGAGCCTTTGTCTATGGCATGGTGTTTGGAATGTCATCGTAATCCAGCGCCACATATTAGACCGAAATCTCAGGTTACTAATTTGGGTTGGCAGTCTGAAATTGACCCAGTAGAATTAGGTCGGTTGCTTGTTAAGGAATATGGAGTTAATCCGCGGGAGGATTGTAGCACATGTCATCGTTAACTCAGTTAAAACAGTATTGGCGGCGTTTTAAATCGTTGAAAGATGATGATGTTAAATCGGATTCTTTTTTAAAGAAAGAATTTTTAAAAGGAGCTGCATTTTTAGATGATGCAGTGAGTAGGCGTCATTTTTTAAAAATTATGGGTGCTTCTGCGGCTTTAATGGGGGCGGGTTGTGCTATTCGTAAGCCGGTTCAAAAAATTCGTCCGTATGCTAAAAATCCAGAGTATGCAGTTCCTGGTGACTCTCTTTATTATGCAACCTCATTGGCTATTGGAGAAGATGTTGTGGGGCTTTTAGGTAATGTATCTGAAGGGAGACCTACTAAACTTGAGGGAAATCCGTTGCATCCTTTGAGTAATGGATCGACAGGAACGTTTCATCAGGCTAATATTTTATCTTTATATGATCCAGATCGTCTTCAATATGGGCGATTAAATAATAACCGATTATCTCAATCGCAAATGACAGATGCTTTAAATCGTGTATATCGTCGTTACTTGAGTACTGAAGGTCGTGGGTTATCTTTTTTACTGGAATCTCAGATGTCGCCTACTGTTTATTCTTTATTGTCAAAGTTGCAACTTCGTCTTCCATATGCTGAGTTTTATCGTTATGACCCGATTAATATGGATAATGTTAAGCATGGCCTTTTTAATGTTGCAGGGAAGTTTATGTTGCCTCAATTTAATTTTGAAAAAGCAGATGTTGTTGTGTCATTTGATCATGATTTTTTGGGTGGGCTTATGAATCATGTCTCAAATGCAGCCGGTTTTTCTAAGCGACGATCTCCGGAAGATGCGAATCTGAATCGCTTGTATGCGTTTGAGTCTAATTACAGTGCTACTGGTGCGCGTTCAGATCATCGTTTTCGAGTTTGGTCTTCTCAAATTCCATTGGTTCTTTTTCAATTGATTCGTAGTTTAAATTCTTATGGGGTATTTGATTTTGGTCCAAAGTTAAGTCAGTTTAATCTTAAATTTAGTAAAGAAGACGTCGTTGATCCTGCTTTAATGAATGAGATTGCTTTAGATTTAATTAATGCGAAAGGTAAAAGTGTTGTTACGGCAGGTCCTTTGCAACCTGCTATTGTTCATGAGTTTGTGTATTTTATTAATCAAGCATTGCTTAATAATAATCACACAGTACATTATTATGAGGATCCATTTTCTAATTTTTTATTTAATCAGCAGACTAGTGTGAAGTCTATGACTCAATTAGTTGATAATATTAAAGATCATCAGGTTAGTACGTTAATTGTATTGGGTGGAGATCCCGTTTTTAATGCACCTGCTGATAGTTTATTTAAAGAACTTTATGTTGAAATTGATGAAACCATTTGTTTTTCAATGATGGATACAGAAACAGCGCGTTTATCTAAGCTCGTTATTCCAAGGTATCATTTTTTAGAATCATGGGGTGATACGAAGTCGATTTCTGGAATTGCTTCATTGGTTCAGCCAATGATTCGGCCAATGCATTTAGGGTATAGTGATGTGGGTTTTTTGGGCGCTCTATTGGATGATTCGCGTTCGGACTATGCTCATGTACGTCGTACTTGGCGATTAAAGTATGGGCGTAACATGTTTGATCAGCGTTGGGCACGTTGGTTGCATGATGGGGTGATTTCTACTGTTCAGAAATCAGTTAAGTTATCTGCAAAAAGAATCACTTCAAAAATGGTAGCTCAATTTTCAGATTTAGTTTCATCTTTATTTACGCTTAAAGGGATTGAGCTTAATTTTTTTGAAGATTCATCTGTTTATGATGGGCGTTTTATTAATAATGGGTGGTTACAAGAAATGCCGGACCCCATTACGAAGTTGACTTGGGATAATGCATTGTTAATGAGTGTAAAAACAGCTAAAAAATATCATTTAAAATTTCAAGATATGGTTAAATTGGTTAAAGGAAATTTGTCATTAGAATTGCCGGTGTATGTATTGCCAGGTCATATGGATAATTCTGTAAGTATTGCTTTAGGGTATGGTCAAAATTGTGGCCGTGTAGGTTCTGGTACAGGGTTTAATGCATATCAATTACGGACTCGTTCTGATTTTGACGGAGCCAGTATGGTGTCGTTAGTTAAATTAAACCGTACTTACAAGTTAGCTTCTACACAAGATCATGGCTCAATGGAAGGTCGTGCATTGTATCGTTCAGGAACTATCTCGCAGTATGAAAAACAGCCTACTTTTGCTGCGGATATGGTTCAAACTCCTCCTTTAAAATCGTTGTATGATGAAGTGCCGTATGACACAGGTTATCAATGGGGTATGGTTGTTGATTTAAGTCGCTGTGATGGATGTAATGCATGTATTATTTCATGTCAAGCAGAAAATAATATTCCGATTGTAGGTAAAAGAGAGGTTCTTAATGGTCGTGAAATGAGTTGGATGAGAATTGATCGTTATTTTGAAGGAGATGAGGATAACCCGGATATTGTTGATCAGCCTGTATCTTGTTTGCATTGTGAAAATGCACCTTGTGAGCAAGTTTGTCCTGTAGCTGCGACGGTTCATGACCAAGAAGGAATAAATAATATGGTTTACAATCGATGTATTGGGACGCGTTATTGTGCAGATAATTGTCCAGTTAAAGTGAGACGGTTTAACTTTTTTGATTATCATCAGCGTAATCCTCAATCTCAACCTAAAAAAAGAAAACATTTATTTGATTATGTTCGAGAACCAGATCCAATCGTGCAGCGTCAATTTAATCCAGATGTCACAGTTAGAATGCGAGGTGTGATGGAGAAGTGTACGTATTGTATTCAGCGTATTAATCGTGCCAAAATTAATGCTAAAAATCAAAATCGTTTGGTTAGCGATGCAGATATACAAGTTGCGTGTCAGCAAACATGTTCTGCTGACGCAATTACATTTGGTAATATTTTAGATCCAGATAGTAAGGTGTCAAAGGTGAGAAAGCGTCAGCGTAATTATCAATTATTAGAGCAGTTACATTTAAAAGCAAGGACAACTTATTTAGCGGGTATCACAAATCCAAATGTTAAGATTGTTCAATTGACTGATAAGAGGAAGTTGTAATGAGTGTAGTTGATCAAGAAATAAATCGTGTCTCTTTGGTTAAGGATAATTTAGATTTTCAACAATTAACGGATTTAGTTGCTAAGCCCTCAGAAACTAAAACACCTAAGTGGTGGTTTATTGCTTTAGCCGTTTCTTTATCGGGTATTTTATTATTAAAGTCTATGTTAGCATATCTTTTTTGGGAAGGGGTAGGGATTTGGGGCCTTAATAATCCAGTTGGGTGGGGATATGCGATTGTTAATTTTGTTTTTTGGGTAGGCATTGGTCATGCCGGTACTTTAATTTCAGCAATTTTATTTTTATTTCGACAAGATTGGCGAACAGGCATTAATCGTTTTGCTGAGGCAATGACTATTTTTGCAGTTATTTGCGCGTTGATTTTTCCTGGTGTTCATATTGGACGGCAATGGCTAGCTTATTGGTTGTTTCCATTACCAAACTCAATGGCAATGTGGCCTAATTTTCGTAGCCCATTATTATGGGATGTGTTTGCTGTTAGTACTTATTTTACTGTATCACTTTTATTTTGGTATGTGGGACTTATTCCTGATTTAGCTACATTTCGGGATCGTGCTAAGACGGCGCTTAAAAGTAAGATTTATGGTATTTTTGCATTAGGTTGGCGGGGAGCAAATCGTCATTGGCAGCATTATGAAAAAGCGTATTTATTGTTGGCGGCACTGGCAACGCCATTAGTGCTTTCTGTTCATTCTATTGTTAGTTTTGATTTTGCTGTTTCTCAATTGCCGGGTTGGCATACGACTATTTTTCCGCCTTATTTTGTTGCTGGAGCAGTTTTTTCCGGATTTGCTATGGTTGTTACATTAATGGTTTTGACTCGGGAGCTTTTTGGGATGAAGCAGGTCATGACTTTACATCATTTAGAATGTATGAACAAAATAATTTTAGTTACTGGAATGATGGTTGGGTATGCGTATGGAATGGAATTTTTTATGGCATGGTATTCAGTTTATGAGTATGAATCATTTGCTTTTATCAATCGTGCTACTGGTCCGTATGCTTGGGCATATTGGATTATGGTGTCTTGTAATGTGATTTCGCCGCAATTATTTTGGTTTAAGAAGTGTCGTACTAGTATCCCAATTATGTTTGTTGTTTCGATTTTTGTAAATATAGGGATGTGGTTTGAGCGTTTTGTTATTACAGTTACTTCTTTGCATCGTGACTTTTTACCGTCTAGTTGGGATTATTATTCTCCAACTTGGGTAGATGTTGCTACTTTTGTTGGTAGCTTTGGGTTGTTTTTTACGTTGTTTTTATTGTTTTTAAAGTTTTTGCCTATTGTTGCAATAGCAGAAGTAAAAATGATTTTGCCACAGGCCAACCCTCATCATGGAGATAATCATGAGCATTAATTTAAAAAATAAAGATGTGAATCTTAAGTCTGAGGTTTTTGGTGTTTTGGCTGAATTTGAATCTCCTTCAGCGTTAATTAAAGCGGCTGAAAAAGTGAGAGATCAAGGGTATCAGTACTTTGATGTGTTTAGTCCATTTCCAATTCATGGTATGGATGACGCAATGGGGTTAAAGCCATCTAAATTACCGTGGATTGTTTTTTTAGGGGGGGCATTTGGATTGTCATTTGGGTTTGGCTTGCAAACGTGGGTTTCTACTACTGCATATAAATTAGTCATTAGCGGTAAGCCATTATTTAGTTATCAAGCATTTATTCCTGTTACATTTGAGTTAATGGTTTTATTTTCTGCATTTGCAACTGTTTTTGGTATGTTTGCTTTAAATCGGTTACCTCAGCATTATCATCCGTTATTTACGGTGGATTCTTTTAGTAAGGTAACATCTCATGGCTTTTTTTTGATGATTGAAAGTCACTCAGATAACTTTGAATGTAGTGAAGTCCAGCGTGAGCTTAAATCTTACGGAGCGCATAATATAGAAATAGTTAAGGATTGCTTATAATGAGTTTGTTTATTAAATATTTTTTTCAGTTTGTTTTAGTTTTTTTGATGGTAGTAGTAGTTGGTTCGGGCTGTCGGGGCTATCGATCTTCAAAACCACCTATTCATTTAAATCCTAATATGGATTTTAATCCTAAGTTTAAGGCTCAGTCATTGTCTTTAAATTCTCCTGAGCATATCATTCCATGGGGAACACTTGAGCATCAAAGAGACGGCTTTATTGATCAAGGTCCTATTTATACTGGTCGTATTGATGGTAAGAATATTCGCAAGGTACCAGTATTAGTGGATCAGCAATTAATGGATCGTGGGCAAACTCGGTTTAATATTTATTGTGCAGTTTGTCATGCTGCTACAGGAAATGGAAATACTCCTGTAATTCAGCGTGGGTATTTGCCTCCACCTAAGTTATCTGATTTAAGGTTATTAAATGTTTCTGATGGCTATTTATTTAATGTCATTACTAATGGAGTGCGCAGTATGCCAGGTTATAAAGCACAAATTAGTGTTCATGATCGATGGGCGATTGTTGTATATGTTAGAGCACTTCAAAAAATGTATATGGGTAGTTTAAGAGATGTTCCAAATGGGCAGCGTTTGAATTTAGTAAAGGATTAATTAATATGAAAACTTATAAAAACTTAGTTATAGATTCAAATCAATTTTTTATGGTTAATAAAATATTAAAAGTGTTAATTTTCTTGGGTTTGTTTTTTTCAATTATTTTTTTTATTGGTCTTGATAAACATCATTTTTATTATTCTTATTTATTTTCTTTTAGTGTTTTTACTACAATTTCATTGGGTGCCATGTGCTTTGTTATTTTACAGTTTTTGACTCGTGCAGGGTGGAGTGTTCTGGGGCGTCGAATTCC
>CAXFGY010000036.1:0-11382 GCA_964002605.1 uncultured Candidatus Marinamargulisbacteria bacterium | reverse complement strand
CAAAAAGGAATACATGAAATCAAGACTCGATTTCCAAAAATGAATTTTAAAATTCAATATGTAAAAGTATTCATCGAAGGAAAAAATAATAAAACAGTGCCATATATTCCGCTAGATAAATATAAAGAAGATAAACATAATATTGATAAATATTTAAATAGTGTAGTAACGATGAAATGCAGTTAATAATGAAAAAACTGAGTCAGTACAAAGAAATTTCATTCGACATCATCATTTATGGGTGCTCCATCATAATTCCAAAATTAAGCCTGTTTTTTTTGATTCCCATTCTTACACGGGTGTTAGACCCAAGTGTGTATGGATTTATTGATTTATTTAGTAATTTATCTGGGTTTCTTGGAGTATTACTGATATCTGGTATGGACCATAGTTACGCATATCAATACGGGCAAACCAAAAATAAAGATAAACAAAAATTAATTAGAGGCCAGTTATTAGGAAATCGTATGATTCAAATATTCGGTTTAATACCGATGTTGATGATTGGTGTTTTTTTTCTTCAACCATCATTATTAAAATATCACATACCATTCAACATAATAATAATTGTGCTAATTGCGACAGCAGGTATGAGCCTATTTTTATTTGGACTTGAGACATTGCGGTTAAAAGAGAATAAAAAAGATTATGTAATTTTAGCATTCATTCAAGTCATAGTGACCATAACCTTAATTTTAGTTTTGGTTGTTCACCTTAAATTGGTGATTTGGGGGTACTTTATGGCATGGTTAATTAGCTATTGCATGGCTATTCCAGTGTATTATCTAATGGATAAAGACAATAGGGTTCGACCCATATTTAATTGGGGGTCATATAAACAAACCATATCCACCAGTATTCCTTTTTTGCCATCACAGTTAATGCCATGGTGCATTCTTGGCATTGCAGAGCTGGCAATATTAATCATAGTATCAGAGCATGCCATGGGAATTTTTGCAGTATCTGCTCGGTTAGTTTTATTCCTATCAAATACACTAGAGATTGTAAGGCGATCGGTTTGGCCGCGGTTACTGAACATTTCTCATAGGCATCAGGATAGATTAGTATCCATAATCAAAAGTTTTTTAGTCCTATCATTTTTTGGGTTAATAGCGATGTCTATGTTGACGCCTGCAATATTTAAAATAGTCGTCGGGGAAGCATTTTATAGTTCAGTACAAGTGTTTCCGTTACTTTGCATTATGGTAGTAGGGCTTGCATTCAATTATTTGATCAGTTTAAATTTCATTCAACGAAAAAGGATGTCATTTTTTTGGTGGATTTATTGTGCAACATTAATTCCAATCATTGGAATCAGCACATATTTTTTAGAAAAAGTTGGGCTAATGGGCATAACTTATTCAATTATTATTGGTATTATCTTTGGAAATATAATTGCCATAGCCTTGTCTGATTTTAATCAAAAATATAAACTATTTATATGGTATGGAGGCTTTTCTATTGCTATTATAAGTTATCTTTTTTGAAGTGGGTAACCATTTGAAACTAGTAACGTTTATAAAGAATAATTATTTGGCATATTATCTACCATTTTTTATAGGCACAACACTAATCCCAATAGATTATCGACATATTTATGCAATCAATCTTGTATTTTTCTTTCCATGGTTTCTTCTTGATCTAAAGTCAAATATTCACTTAATAAAAACATCAAAGATAACAAAAGTATCATTTATATTGGCGGTTTTTGTATTATTGCATTGGATAATCTTTTCAGCAATAAATCATGATTTTAATTGGGTTAATTTTTACTACTCGATTGCCTATGGTGTGCAGTTTTTTATGTTTTCACCGATGCTTGAAAAAAATATGAATCATCAAAAATATGTTGAGGTTTTGTATAAAGTATTCTTAGTTCTTGGTTGTGTGGGAATATGCTCTTTTTTTCTTGGGCTGACACAAGTGGCAAACCCATTTGAGTTACCATACATATTAAATATCAATCGTGCGTATTTCTCATTTATGCTATGGATTATATTTATGATCAGTGTTGTTCAAAAACGGTATGGGATCTCGCTCTTTTTCTTTATCGTCCTATTATTTAATTTAGCGCGTATTATTATTGCATTATCTTTCGCGCTTATATGCTTTAAATGGCTATTAGATAAAGTGAATAGAAAAAAGTCCATGCAGCTATTGTTATCAATGATAATCATTACAATTATTGCAACATCAATATTTTCACCGTTGAAATTAGTATTTAAACGAATGATTGCGCCAAAAATAAATACGGTAACAACAAATAATATTTATAATAAAGAGGGTTATAAATCAGACCATGGAAGAGTACGCGTACTTCATATTGGAATCAATGTAATCAAAGAGCACTGGAAATTTGGCGTGGGAGCAGGAGAGTATTGGAAGGTTGCTGTTGATAAGGTGCCAAAAAAATATCAACAATTAGCCCCTTCAATTGCGACACCACATAATACATATTTATATACGCTAGCAACGTATGGCATATTAGGCTTAATATTATATTTAATGATTTTTATTGCAGTAATTAATAAATATAAAACGTCGAAAACTCATATGATCATTATTGGGCTATTATCAATTTATTTGCTATTAGCAGAGCCATTCACAAAACCAATGACGTATTATTTGCTATTTGTTTTATTTGGACTTAAAGTTGGACAAGAAACAATGTGTAGAGAAAAGTAATGATAAATATCCGTTATGCAAATAGTAATGATGTAGATCAAGTAACTCAAATACATCGACATATTTTTAAGAATCTTTTTATGACCAATATGGGATCCTTATTTATAAAGAATTACTATAAACTTATTTTAAAATATAGTGGAGGATATTTACTTATTATTGAAAATAATAACAATGAAATATATGGGTTTTTATGTGCAGTAAAAAATCCAAGTAACTTTTACAAATTGTTGAGAAAGCATGTTTTTATTTTAGCATTGAGTGCATTAATTAATATTGCGCTAAAGCCATCATTAATTATTCAAAGTATTTATAATTTTTTTAAGACAAAAAATAAAAAACTGAGACCATCATCAGATATTCTTGAAGAAAACACATTTGAAATAACATCTATTGGAGTAGCCATAAACCATCAAAAAAAAGGGTGCTCTAAAAAATTAATTCATTATTTATTAAAAACAGTTAAAGAAAAAGTGTCTGGGAAACAATTAGTTTATCTATATTGTGATTTAAATAATGACCGAGCACATAATTTGTATCAATCGATAGGGTTTAAAGAAGGCTTTAGATTTAATCAGTATAATCATCGACAAATGATCTGCTATATTATGGAGCAATAATGAAAAATAGCAGATATAATGGGGATGGTTTATTTTTAAAGGCAGTAAATATAGATGATTATTAGTATCATCATTGTATTAAGAAACAAAAAATCAAACATCATCAATTGCATTCAATCCATCGAATCCCAATTCCAAAAAAATGACAATGCATGGGAATTAATCATTGTAGATGGGATGTCCGATGATGGGTCAAAAGAAATCGCCACACAGTATTTAAAAAACAAAAACTATTCATGGATAGTGCTTGATAACCCTAAAAAGATTTTAGCTTCAGGATGGAATATTGGCATTAAAGCCGCAAAGGGAACCTATGTTTTACGCCCGGATGTGCACGCAATATTGCATCCAGGATATGTGGTGCGCGGCATTCAGTTATTAGAGAAAAAACCTGATGTAACAGCCGTTGGAGGGGCATTGCAAACCAAGGCGGCAGGGTATATTGGAGAAATTATTGCTCAAGCATTGTCATCCAAGATTGGGGTTGGGGGATCCCCATTTCGAACACATACAAATGATGGCTTTGTGGATACCGTTGCCTATGGCATTTATAGAAAATCTATATTTGATACAGTTGGTTATTTTAACGAGAATCTCAAACGACACCAAGACAATGATATGCATGACCGAATCAAGAACACTGGAGGTAAATTCTATTTATTGAACAAAATGAAAGCTGATTATTATTGTCGAAATTCAATAAAGTCATTGAGTATACAGATGTTTCAAAATGGATTTTATTTAACTCAATTATCAATAAAAAAATTAAAGTTAAGACACATGATGCCACTATTGTTTTTTTTAAGTTTAACTATTCTATATATTATTACAATGCTTACAAATCAGTTTGAGTCGGTTCCTTGGATAATTTTAGGAGCATATCTTTTTATAATAACTATAGTTTCTATTAACATTTCATTTAAAAAAAGACACATAAAATATGGCTTACTATTGCTAGTTATTCCACTTATTCATGTTACTTATGCATGCGGCATGTTTACAGGTCTATTAAAAAAAGTATTTATTCCTAAACTAGGATAACTACTCCCCCTTTAATCAACAACCCTGTATAATACAACTCGAATGAAAAATAAACTAACTACAAAAAAAAACCATCACATTCCTTTTCATAAAGCCAATATCGGTCACGAAGAAATCCAAGCCGTCACTGAAACCCTTAAATCAGGCTGGCTTACCATGGGGCCCAAAACCATTGAATTCGAAAATAAATTTAAATCCTTTATCGGATGTGATTATGCCATAACAATGAACTCAGCAACTGCTTGCTTACATCTTGCCCTAAAAGCAATTGGGCTTAAAGAAAATGATGAAGTAATTATACCAACCATGACCTTTGTATCAACCGCAGAAGTAGTCACCTATTTTAATGCACAACCTGTCTTATGTGACGTCCAAGCTGATACTCATAATATCGATCCTACAAAAATTGAACCCTTAATTACCCCAAAAACAAAAGCCATTATTCCCGTCCATTTTGCCGGAAACCCATGTGAAATGGATACTATTATGACAATAGCCAAAAAACATAGTTTACATGTGATTGAAGATGCCGCACATGCCCTTCCCGCCACCTATAAAAACAAAAAAATAGGCACCCTTGGCGATATTACCTGCTTTTCGTTTTATGCCACCAAAACACTCTGTACCGGTGAAGGCGGAATAGCCACCACTAATACCCCCCAATTTGCAGAAAGCATGACAGTTAATCGTCTTCACGGTATGAATAAAAATGCCTGGAACCGTTACAGCGACAAAGGATCTTGGTACTATGAAGTGATCGATAATGGTTGTAAATATAATATGACCGATATGAATGCCGCCATGGGACTTATTCAACTCCAAAAACAACAGTTATTTCAACAAAAACGCCAGGAAATTGCTGATAAATATACAGAAGCCTTCAAAAATAACTCGCAAATCACTCCCATCAAAATAACTGCAAATTGTCAATCAGCATGGCATTTATATGTCGTTAAAGTTAACCAAGATCGATCAAAACTCATTGATACACTTAAACAACACGGTATCTCATGTTCTGTCCATTTTATTCCCATCCATAAACATCCTTACTACAAAAAAACCTATAACTATCAAGACCAAAACTATCCAGTTGCCAACCAAATTTTTGAATCTTGCCTATCACTTCCCATTTATCCTGATCTTACTACAAAAGAACAAACCCATATCATCACAACACTCACATCATTAACTCAACAATGACCCCTCGTTATGTTAAAACATTTAAGCCCTTAATCGATACCACTTTATCAATAATTGGGTTAATATTACTTTTTCCATTACTAATCGTTATTTGCATTGCAATCAAAATCACCTCACAAGGGCCACTTATTTATAAACAACAACGCTATGGACAACACTTTAAACCATTTTATCTACTCAAGTTTCGATCAATGATTCCCAATGCTGACAAAAAAGGACTCCTAATCACAACAAAAAATGACCCTCGTATTACACCAATTGGAAAATGGCTTCGTAAAACCAAATGTGATGAACTACCCCAACTCATTAACGTCATTAAAGGCGATATGGCGTTAGTCGGACCACGTCCTGAAGTAAAAAAATATATCGACCATTTTAAAAAAGATTACAAAAAAATACTCTCAATTAAACCTGGTATTACCGATAATGCAGCTATCACTTATATTAACGAAGAATCATTACTCGCAAACTCCAAAATACCAGAAGAAACATATATTAAAGAAATCTTACCTCAAAAAATAAAACTATACCTTGAATATATCCATTCGATAACAGCTAAAAAAGATATTCATATTATCATCCAAACACTATTTAAACTAATAAAACAGGACAGTCAGAAAACAGAAAAAATCGATTAAATGCGATATCGCTAAAGGCATAAGATTTGCAATTTATCGCCTGAGGAAGTGTAAGAGCGCTACATCACAAAGGTAACCATTGTGAAGGTTAGGCATTTCGCGACAGAGCCAACAAATCATTTAAACCAAACCAATCATATAAACCCACTACACATTGTGTCATTTCAGCAATAAAAAACTCATTTTTTAATTGATCAATCACTAACACCTCCGGATAGTATTGATTAATATACCCTTTCAAAAAATCATATTTTTGACGATCAAAATAAAATCGATCTGAAATAGCGCCCCATTCTTGCTCTGACAACAACAATTTTAAACGTAAACATGCTGGCCCACCCCCATTATTCATACTCTGACCCAAATCCACATATTCAACAGCATCAATCAAACAGGCTGAATCTGACACCCACCCTTCCACTAAAAGCCGAGCTGAATTAGACTGCTGAACTGCCAATGGCGCAATTAAAACATACCTACCATCCAAATAAAGTAATTGAGAATTAAATAAATAAGAATTTACAGCTTCCGCTATAGTTAACTGCTCATGCGTAACAGTAATGACCGTTAATGGCTCATTATACTGACTCTCATAACAATAGGCTAATGACGAAATAACCCTTTGTTGATCCACATATGCCCCTTCATGAACGACCAATAACCCCGCTGAACCGACAGCAATAACATCATTATGAAATACCCCTTGAGCAATAGCGTCAGGCTGCTGTAATGCAACGACTACCCTATCCTGATCAATAATATGATCAGAATAACCATTTAAAATTGCATCTTTTGATTGACGTCCGCCATAAACACCTAAAAAAACATGCGCCTCAAAATGATGCTCTCCCAAAATAATATGATTCGCAGATCCTTCATCGGGAGAAGTTAAGGGCTTACAAACTTTAAAGTATTGTTCATCTGAAAACACATCCTGCAATAATTGGCTCATAGGAATACACTCCTGTTGACGATGTGAATGCGACTGTAAATTTGCAGGTATTAAATGAACTCGGCCATCAAAGGTATCTTGCGAAGAAATCACAGTGGCAGCATTCGCCATCCACATGGCTGAAGCTGAAAAAAAAGGAGCTTGAATGGTTAAAGGCGGTACGATTAACTGACGAACCCCCAAACGATCCAATACACACATCCGTTCTAAAGATTGTAAAGCGGCACATCGCGGATAAGACGTTTGATAACGATGCGCATAAGACGCCACATTACCTGTTGCTAAGCCACCATAATGATGAGTAGGTCCAACAATTCCCGCTACATTAACCAAACGCCTCACAATGATAAGCCAGGGGGTAACGATGACGGTAACTGACATTGAGTAGACTCCATGGAAGCCACCGGATACGAACAATAGTCTGCTGCATAATAAGCACTCGGTCGAAAATTACCACTACAGCCAACACCACCAAACGGTGCCAAACTAGACGCCCCATTAGTCGGCATATTCCAATTCAAAATCCCAACTTTCAACCGATCACGAACATAATGATAATCCTGCGCTGCTTTGGTAATAACCGCAGCAGACAATCCAAACTGAGTCTCATTCGCGACTGAAACCGCATCCGCTAGAGACGCCACCCAATGAACTTGTAAAAACGGTCCAAACCATTCTCCATCCGAGACTGATGACAGACCTGATACATCGACAATCCCAGGAGTAACAAAAAACCCTGAACGCGATAAACGGGTTAATGTGACTAAGGGAGTCGCTCCTGCTGAAATTAATTGCGATTGCTGTTTCAGTAATGCCTGACAAGTCTGTTCATTTACCAAAGGTCCCATAAATACATTTTGATCTAAACCTGAACCGACTTTCAACCCTTTTGTCACTGCAACCACCCGTTCTAATACTAATCGATTATGATCATTATCTACTAAAATCAATCGTCTCGCAGCCGTACACCGTTGACCTGAAGTTAAAAATGCAGACGATATAATTGTCCAAACAACAGGGTCAATCTCATCAAAAGAGTCAACAATTAACGCATTATTGCCGCCCATTTCCATTGCCAACAGTACTTCTGGACGCGTTGAAAAATACGACGATAAAAAGCGCCCTGTTGTTGAACTTCCTGTAAATAATACGCCACTAATTCCCGACTGTTCTATTAAATATTGCCCCACCTTCGGACCCCCATGAACAATTGAAACAACACCAGACGGCAAGCCTGATTCAATTAAACATTGTCCTAAAAACTGTCCCACTAAAGGCGTATATTCACTGGGTTTAAAAACCACTGTATTGCCTGCTAACAACGCGGGGACAAGATGACCATTGGGTAAATGACCTGGAAAATTAAACGGCCCCATGACCACTAAAACCCCATGAGGCACATGACGAACATTCAAACGACCTTGACCCAAATCATGCTGAAAATCCGCACACCGTGTTTGATACGCTTGATACGAAATATCTATTTTATTTAACATCGCAGTCACTTCCAAACGCGCTTCCCAAAGTGGCTTACCCATTTCTGTTGTAATTAAAGTCGCTAACGTTTCTTTTTCTGCCTTCAAACATGCTCCATAACGTTGCAATAGTTGATAACGCTCCAAAAGTGTCCATTCTCGCCAGTTTAAAAACGCCACTTGCGCATCAGCGACAGCCTGTTGAACATCATCTTTACTCGCTTCAGAACCCTCAGCAATCAGGTCTCCTGATAACGGAGAAATAGAGTGAAACGATGAGCCTACTGACGTTTGAAATTGTCCACCAATGAGGTGGTTAATTGATGATACCATTGGCTAAACCTCTTCACAAAAGACTGACGATCTTCCAATAATGTCTGATAAGGAAATGCCTTTACTGGGACCCAACGCAACCATGTTTCATCCTCTAATAACGGAAAAATTGAATTGGGTAAAATCAATTGGTCTCGATGATGTTGCGCAATTGAACGGTATACTTTAAAGTCATTCAAACGACCAATACTAACAAAAATAGGTTGTCCTTCACTGATCTCTTGATATTGCCAATTCATAATATGAGCTTGTTCTTTAACTATTCGAATTTGATTTAAAAAGCAAGACACCTTTGGACCTGCATCAAAAATATCCACAGCAGTGGTTTTCTCAAATCCCTCTGACTCTAACAATTTAATCGCAGGGACTGTATTTAGATGAGTTTGACCAATCACTGCTTGAACATGCTTTGGAAGTAAGTCAATATAAATTGGATATCGAGGAACCAAATCACCAATAAACTGTTTCGTAATACCACTTAATTGATCCGCTTGATCAAATGGCATATCAAAAAAATGAGAGCCCACACAATCCCAAAATGGCGACTGATCGTTCGCATCACACCAGCCTCTCATTTCAGCAACAACTGTTTTTTTAAAGCGATTAGGATGCTCTGCCATAAACAAAAATCGACTTAATGAAATATACCGACCTAATCCTTGAGAACGATAATTCGGATGAAGATACAAGGACCCAATTTCAGTCGGTCCCGACCGTACGATAGACAATTTTAAAATATCCCGTTGATTATCACAGGCCAAAACATCAGATGTTTTATGAATATTTTGACGTTCAAATAAATAAAAAGGTTCGTCACAACCCACACTCGCTAAAATACCAGCAACCCCAACAATTTTTTGAGTCATTAATTCTTCTAATACAAATAAATATAACTCATCCCGCGGTTTTATAACTGACATATTAAACGAATCAACTGACTTTTCAATTTTCTTTTCTAACGCTAACTTATCTTTTGGCAAAGACGTTAAACCCACTTTAGAAGTCATAATTAAATCATAAAATGAATTCAAATCTGAATATTCAATCGGTCGAAAAACATATTTTGGAATCATTGCGACTCCTTAATCAAATCACGCATCACCGTTTTAACCACTTCCATTACCTGATCTACATCACTCACAGTCAAACCACCCAAAGGCGGTAAAAACCGTACCCTAACTGGTGAAGATCCACATAAAAACCCAATCACCCCTTGATCAAACAACCGCCTTAATAAGGCCATAACCCGTTCTCGATCACCTTGAAATGGCGTAAATGCAAGCATCCCGCCACAGCCATATGGCCCACTAAAATGATCCCCAAACTCAGCCTCCATTTTCTTAAAATGAGTCATAAACTGAGCCCGTAATTTTAACGTATACCCATTACTACCAAGACATTTCTTTTCTAATTGATCTAAAATAATCATAGCGGCATAAATCGAACTTGTTGAAGCTGTAAATGTTTGACTAATCAAACCCGGACGTGGGGTTAGTTTTTCCCTAAATAAAGTTGCACATACTTGTGTCAATTTACCCACTGTCACCACATCAACTAATGAAGATAATCCCATCATCTGATAAGCAAAAAAAGAAGATGTACGACCAAAAGATTGAATTTCATCAACCAACACTAAAATATCATGTTCTTTCAAAACAGTAATAATGGCTTCAAAAAAATCACCAGACCCTGGATAATACCCGCCTTCTCCTTGAATTAATTCCAGTACCATCGCTGCGTACTGACCCGGATAACGATCTAAATATTGATTTAAATACCGAACTGTACGATGAATACTCCCTTGGGGATCAGTCTCATCATAAAAAGGTAAATAGTCCACACTTAATGTATCCGGTAAACCATCACGATACTGAGCTTTATCCGTAATTTGAGAAACAGCCAAAGTTCGTCCTGCAAAACACTGCTCAAATGCCAATAATCGAGACTTTGGAAACTGATATTGAAAAATTAATTTTAAAGCATTTTCAACCGCCATAACACCTGAAGTGGTCAAAACACCAGAATC
Organism: uncultured Candidatus Marinamargulisbacteria bacterium; assembly: GCA_964002605.1. GTDB lineage: Bacteria > Margulisbacteria > Marinamargulisbacteria > CAXFGY01 > CAXFGY01. The sequence goes on along the minus strand of CAXFGY010000036.1, from coordinate 412 downwards.
CATCTCAGAAATTTCACATAAACGTACTAAAAGTTGCTGACTCTCACAATTTTGTTGTAAATTTCCTTGCATAATCATATTAGAAAATGCGCTGTACACAGATGATTTTACAATATCAGGATGTCCATGGGAAAAATGAGCCCCAATCCCCGAAATCATATCATATTTAATACTACCATCTGCTAATTCAACCAATGCGCCCTTACCCATACCAGTACCAAGATAAGGGTACCAAAGCGTATCAGGCCGATGTTCACTAAATTGACGAATTAAATGATCATATGACGATTGAAATTCAGAAATTGAAGGTTGAACACCCGTAATCTTTGTTTGATAATGAGCAAACCATTCGCAAAGTCGATCCAAAGTATCTGTAACACCATGATCTGATAAAAACTGATCCATAATCAAT
>CAXFGY010000035.1:0-11389 GCA_964002605.1 uncultured Candidatus Marinamargulisbacteria bacterium | reverse complement strand
TACCATTAATAAATCCCAGTAAAGAAAATAAGATAGCGGTTAAACAGGCACTAGCAATAACTAAAAAAGGTCGGTGAAATCCAATAGGTGAAAATAATAAAGAAACAATTGTCACCAGCAGCCCAACAATAAGGCCACGAATCACGCCACCACTTAAATAACCAATAATTAAAAAGTGATCATATAATGGGGAAACAAGTAACTCTTCAATATTTCGTTGAAATTTAGAACCAAAAAAAGATGAAGATACATTCATATAGCTATTTGTAATCATAGACATCATAATCAGACCAGGAATAATAAATTCAATGTAGTTATAACCATCAAATATTCCGATACGTTGTCCAATAAATTGACCAAAAATTAAAAAGTAAAGCATCGTTGTAATTACAGAAGGAAGTAGTGTTTGCGTCCAAATTCTAAAAATGCGAGTGACTTCTTTTCGTATTAAAGTAAATAAACCAACCCATTGCGTATTAATATTCATGTTGGGGTCTCCACTAGACCAATAAATAGCTCTTCAAGTCGATTTACTTTTGTTTGAATGCGATTAACAATAATACCATATTTTTTTAATTGAGTAATAATTTGAGAGATGGTATGTGTTTTAGGGACTTCAATTTCTAGTGCTGAAGCATTTTTGAAAGTGATTGATAGGGGATCAATTTGAGGTAATTTAGAAGGCAGCTGCGCGCAGTCTAAGATAAATGTTTCACTAGTAAGTTGATTTAATATTTGTTTCATAGTGGTATTCGCAATTAATTTGCCGTGATTAATAATAGCGACATTTTTACAAAGGTGCTCTGCTTCTTCAAGGTAGTGAGTGGTTAAAATAATGGTTAGTCCTTGGCGGTTTTGTTCTTTTAAAAATGACCACATTGATCGTCGTAACGAAATGTCAACACCTGCAGTGGGTTCATCTAAAATTAATATTTTAGGACGATGAACAAGTGAACGAGCAATCATCAAGCGTCGTTTGAGTCCGCCTGAAAGTTGTCCTGCAGGGATATGTGCCTTATCAGTGAGTCCAAGCTGGTCAAATAATAGTTTAGTTCGTGAAATGGCGATTGCACGGGGAACACCATAATAGCCTGCTTGATTAATCATAATTTGATTGCAAGGTTCAAAAATATTAAAGTTAAATTCTTGAGGGACAATCCCTAATTGAGCTTTTGCGTCTGAAAATTGTTCAGTAACACAGTAGCCATTAATTAATGCAGTGCCACTGGTTTTAGTAATCAGTCCAGTAAGAATACCAATGGTTGTTGATTTTCCAGCACCATTAGGGCCAAGTAATGCAAAAAAATCACCTGTTTCAACAGTAAAAGATACCCCTTTTAAAGCATGAAATCCATTTTGATAATGCTTATGAAGGTCAGTAATAGCAATAGCAATTTCAGACATAGACTCTATTATAAAGGGGTGATCTAATTTATAATAGATGCAATGTCACAAGCCTTAAATTTAAAACAACAACAAGCTGTAGAACATTGTAATGGACCTCTTTTAATTATTGCTGGCGCAGGATCAGGAAAAACAACAGTCATTACACATAAAGTAAATTATTTGATTACCCATCTTAAGATTGAGCCAGATAAAATTTTAGCAATTACATTTACTAATAAAGCAGCAAAAGAAATGAAAGAACGGATTTCTTTGTTAACAATGACAACTGGTCAGCAGCCCATGGTAACTACTTTTCATGCATTTTCAGCGTATATACTCAGGCAGCATTTTATGAAACTAGGAGGGAGTAATCAATTTGCTATTATTGATAGCAAAGAACAAAGCCGATTAATTAAATCGATTACTGAAGGCTTAAATATTGTGGATCAAAAGTATCGACCTCAATATATTGCAAGTGTTTTAGAAAATTTAAAAAATAAATTGATTGGCCCTAGGGGATATTCTGAGGGTAAAGCAGGTCAAGTAGATGATGTAATTGCTCAAATTTACGCGCGCTATCAAAATCACTTATGGCAGAATCATGCAGTTGATTTTTCAGATTTATTGTATTTTGTGACGATTTTATTTTCTCAGCATGGGGATGTTTTAGAACACTATCAAGAAAAATTTAAGTATATTTTAGTTGATGAGTATCAAGATACCAATCACGCACAATATATATTGGTTAAACAATTGGTTAAACATCATCGTCAGCTTACTGTAGTGGGTGATTTTGATCAAAATATATATTCATGGCGAGGGGCAAATATTCAAAATATTTTAAGATTTGAAAAAGAATATTCAGATGCGCAAGTCATTAAGCTTGAAGAAAACTATCGGTCAACTCAGTTTATTTTAAATGCAGCAAATGCGGTGATTAAGAATAATAAGCAACGAAAAGATAAGAAATTATGGACACAAAGTAGCGGGGGTAGCAAAATCATTAGATACTTTGGTACTGATGAACATTCAGAAGCGCGGTTTATTGTCAAAAAAATTCAAACCTATAAAGACCAAGGCCAATCATTAAATGAAATCGTGATATTATTTCGGATTAATGCCTTAAGTCGGGTTTATGAGGAAGCCTTAAGTAAGGCGGGTATTCCATTTAAAATTGTTGGTGGAGTTGCTTTTTTTCAACGCAAAGAAATTAAAGATTTGATGGCATATTTACGTTTGGTTCTTAATCCAAATGATACTATGGCGCTATTACGAGTCGCCAATGTTCCGGCGCGCCAAATTGGTGATACGACGTTAAATCAATTACAATCTCAAGCAACAGCAGCCAACTGTAGTGTTTTCCAGTTGATTCAACAAGGTAGAGCGACGTTATCAGCGCGAGGATTAGCGAATATAACTGCATTTGTGGGAATCATTGCGGAGTTAAAACAGCTGTATGATCAGACAAATACTGATCGAATAGGGATTATATTAAAAGCCATTTTAGAAAAAACCGGATATAAAGCAATGCTGGAACAATCTTATAATCCACAGGACCAAGAGCGCTTAGAAAATATTTTGCAGTTTATTTCCATTGCAAGAGAAGAAGAGCTGGAGCTAGAGGCCTTTATCACTAAGTTATCTTTAGCAACAGAGTTAGAAAGTCAAGATAGTCGGTCAAAAGAAGCCATTACCTTAATGACAATGCATCATGCAAAAGGACTAGAGTATGAATCGGTTTTTATTGTTGGGATGGAAGAAGGTATTTTGCCTCATTACCGAGCATTAAAAGATAACGATGAAATGGAAGAAGAACGGCGCTTATGTTATGTAGGAATAACACGTGGCAAAAAATCAGTGGTACTAACGGGGTCTCAACAGCGAAATATATTTGGTGAGCCTCGATTTCAAAAGCTATCACGATTTGTGAATGAAATTCCGCCTGAATATAGTGAAGATCATGGGCAATTAGTCCAGCAGCGTTGGAAAAAACCAAATGCTTTCGTTTCAGAGTCAGTGGCGCCTATCAATGTGAATACCTATGCGGAAGGAGAAACAGTCATTCATGCCGCATGGGGCAACGGAGTAGTGACTCAAATTCAAGGGGAAGGGCCAGATGCAATATTATATATTATGTTCAATGGTAAAACAAAAAAATTATTAGCGCGTTATGCCCCCTTGATGAAAGTAACTTAAAGTTGCAACGTATAAATTTTATTTTTTTGGACTACACTGATAGACACTAATTTAGTATTATATTAATAATGAGCATTATCATTACATTGATTGGGTTAAGTGTTGTTATTTTTTTGCATGAGTTAGGTCATATGTTGGCCGCAAAGCGTGCAGGGATTGGCGTGTCAGAGTTTAGTCTTGGTATGGGGCCTAAGTTATTTTCATATAAATGGGGCGAGACTGAATATACAATTCGTTTATTATTACTGGGTGGTTTTGTTCGCTTGGTCGGATTAGATGATGAATCTGAACAAGATGCACCAAATGCCTATCCAAACAAAAGTATTATACAGCGTTTTTGGACTATTTTTTGGGGGCCGTTAATGAATTTGATTTTAGGGTTTTTAATATTTTTAGTTATTTTTTCATACAATGGAATTCCTGATACGGGGAATTTAAGAGTTGATGGCTTAACACCTAATTTTCCTGCAGAAATTGCGGGTGTTTATAAAAATGATATCTTATTAAATATAGATGGTTTAAAGTTAGAGTCGATCCGTCAACTTAGTCAATATCTTAATCAAATTCAAGACCAATCAACGACATTAACAGTTATTCGAGATGGTAATGAAAAAATAATTACGATGATACCTAAAAAACATCAAGGAAAGTTTGTGCTGGGAGTTTCTTTTAGCCCTGTTTTAAAAAAAGGCACTGTATTTGAAGTATGTACTCATTCAATCGCAATGACAAAATCATATATTTTTTCGGTGTTTATTGGAATTAAAATGCTAGTCACTGGACAAGCATCCATTAAGGAAATGACGGGACCAATTGGGATTATTCAATTTGCGTCTTTTAATTTAAATAAAGGGATGATGTATTTTCTAAATGTAATGGCAATGATTAGTATTAGTTTAGGCGTTATTAATTTATTTCCTTTTCCAGTTTTAGATGGCGGTCATATTATCATGTTAGGAATTGAAGCTATTCGGGGAAAAAAATTAAATAAAAAATGGTTTAATTTAGTAAATAATATTGGAGCGGCATCTTTAATTACGTTAATGATATTAATTATTATAAATGATATACGTTTTTGGCAAGACAGGGTAAGCTTATTTAAATCAATTTTTGGCCCTTAAATTAATGATACAACTTAAAAAAGTATCTAAGGTTTTTTCCAATGGATTAAAAGTATTAGATAATATTGAGTTAACGGTTCAAAAAAATGAATTTTTATATCTTGTTGGTCCATCAGGTGCAGGGAAGTCAACGTTATTGAAGCTTATTTTTAGGGAACAACACCCTTCACAGGGAGAAATATATATTGATAATTTTTTACTTAATACTATTCAAGCTGATCAAATCCCTTACCTAAGACGTAATATAGGGGTTGTTTTTCAAGATTTTAAGCTATTACCTAAAAGAACAGTATTTGAAAATATTGCATTTGCATTGCGATTTTTAAATTATTCACGTCGCCGTCTACGTCGTCAGGTCACTCAGGTGTTGTCTTTGGTTGGTTTGAATGAAAAAATGTCACGATTACCATCAGAGTTATCCGGAGGTGAACAACAGCGAATTTGTATCGCCCGTGCAATTGTTAATAACCCCTCTATACTTTTAGCGGACGAACCCACAGGAAATTTAGATCCTGATACATCAATTGATATTATTCAGTTGTTAAGTAAAATTAATTTATTACGCAATACAACGATGATCGTGGCAACTCATAATCAAGCAATTGTTAATGACATTCGTAAACGTGTTATTGAACTTAAAAATGGAAAAATAGTTAGAGACCAACAGCTAGGAGCTTATTGTCAATGATACAGCATGGTATGTTTTTTATAGCTGAAGCATTTATTGGAATGAAACGATCGCCATTAATGAGTGTCGTTGCAATGACAACAATTATGACTGCATTGGTTTTACTGGGTGTTTTTTTAATTATTAATTTAAATATTAGGTATTTATCCGGCTTTATGACATCCCAGTTAGAGATTCGTGTATTTTTGCAACAATCCTTAACAACTGAGCAAATATCAACATTTAAAAAAAAGTTAACACAACTTGATGGGGTTAAAACAATACAATTCGTGAATAAAAATACAGCCTGGGCTAATTTTACCAAAAATTATCATAAATTAAATTTAAATAAAATAATTGAAAACCCTTTGCCGCACTCCTTTAAAATAAACGTACATGAAAATTACGATATTTTTAAAATGACAGAATATATTAAACTACATACCAATTACATTACGGATGTTAAAAATGGAGGTGTATTGAATAACCGGGTTTATGCATTTATAAAGTGGCTTAAATATTCAGGCGTATTTTTAATTTTATTGTTATTTTTGGCCACATTACTGATTGTTGTGAATACAATTCGATTGACGATTATTAATCGACAAGAAGAAATTAGTATTATGAAATTAGTGGGCGCAACTAATTTTTTTATTAAAGGACCTTTTTTAATTGAAGGCGCTATTATTGGCGTAATTGGTAGTAGTAGCGCAATTCTTTTTCTTAATCATTTTTATTCGTATTGGGGTCAAAAGCTTCAGGAAGGGCTTCCATTTATTCCAATTGTCTTTGATCAATACATTTTGAATCAGGTTTATTTGTATTTAGGGTTATCGGGAATAATATTAGGCATATTTGGTGCTTATATTTCTGTTTCAAAATCACTAAAATTAACAGCATAAATAAAGTATAATAAATATAAAGGAGTAATATTATGATATCATTTTTAAGAAAAAACGCAGCATATATTGGTTGGACAATAGTTATATTTTTTGGAGCGACTTTATTTTCATCTTCATTTTTTTTAGGTGGAAATACAAATCAGGCATCTTCAACAGCCTCAGTCGAAGAAGTCAGAAAAGCCCCCATATTAATTGATGGAAAACCACTACATAATTATCGTTTTGAAACTTATTATAATCAATTGTTATCTCAGGTAGATTATAATAAAACAGGCGGGAAGGTTGCTCCGGAAATAATGGAGTTAGTTTTATATAATGCAGGAATTAATACAATACGGGATATGGTTATCATAACAAAAGCACAAGAAGATAAGACTGAAATTAAGAAGGGAGAAGTGAAACAAGCATTAAATTCAGCAATTATTCAGTATGGTTTAAAAAATAAAAAAGAACTTAAACAAAAGTTAAAACTTGCTGGCATGACATTAGATCAATTTAAAGCAAATATAAAAGAAAATTTATTAATTCAAAAATACACGAAGCAAATTCAGGATAACGTGATTGTTACTGATCAAGATGTTGATAATCAATACGTTAAAGCAAAAGTTCGGCATATTTTAATAAAGGCAGATTATTTATCAAAATCAGATGTCGAGGTATTAGTACAACAGTTGTATGATGAGTTGCAAAGTAACAGGATTTCATTTGAAGATGCGGTGAGTAAATACTCAGAGGATGCGCAAACAAAGACAAATAAGGGTGATTTAGGATGGATTTATTATGGTCAAACATTACCAGAGTTTGAAGAAGTGGTATTTGAGTTACCCATTAACACAGTTTCGCGGCCTGTTAAAACACTATATGGGTATCATTTTATTGAAGTTTTAGAGCGTCAGCAGTTAGATAAGCCAGATAAAATTGACTATGAACAAGAACGTAATAAGTTATTAGCTCAAAAACAACAGCGAGTAATGACATTGCTTGTTCAGCCTGCGATGTCGGCGGAAAGGTTGGTTTTTCAATGGCCCTTGCTAAAGGCCCATCATGCCAAGCGAAACGGAGATGTTACAACTGCAGAAGCAGCCTATCAGTTACTTAGCTCTCAACAGTCATTTAGTGTTGTGCCTCATTATCTATTAGCAAACTTATATCTAAATGCCAATGAACTTAAAAAAGCAACTCGAGAGATAGAAAAAGGAAGTGTAAAAATTGAAGTTGATCAAACGCAATCCTTTCCTGAGTTTTATTTATTAGCTGCAGAAATTTATCAGAAAAATAAAGATATAAAGTTAAGAAATAAAGCCTATGATGATGCGTTTAAACTTGCTGAAAACAATCATTTATTAGCGCTTAATGAACTTAAAAAGCGGTTTAATATTAATCAAGATACAAAACGACTAAAAAAAGTAAAAAAAGCAATTAAAGTAATAGAGAAAAAAAATAAAGAAGCGGCAGAACAGCGTAAAAAAGAGCTAGAAGAGCAGCTGGCTAAAGAGGCCGGGATCGGTACAAAAAATGAGACTGTCGTAAAATAGAACATTTGATCAACTATGATGTCGCTAAAGGTCTAGGCGTTGAAATACATTGCCTAAGACAGTGATGCAGAGCGACATAATGAAGGTGAAAATTGTGAAGATTAGGCATTTCGTGACAGAGCTAAAATGAAACCGTGAAAAGTGATTAAAATAGAGAGGCCCTCTATTTTTGTTATTTAATGTACAGTGCTATTATTTAAATTATAGAATTATAGATAAGTTTTGAATCATCCATTGCAGGTAGTCACGCGAACCACCTACCCAAGATGTGTATATTAATTGAGGTGTGTCATAGGGGTGGTTATTTTGGATTAATTGCTGTAATTGAGATAGGCATAGGCGATGGGTTTTAAAAATGACACGATATTCTTTTTCAGAGTGGATTTGATTATCCCAATGATAAATACTGGTAATGGGTGAGTCAATTTGGGTGCAAGCAGCTAATCGATGTTCAATAGATAACGTGGCTAGTTTTTGAGCATCTTTTTTAGTGCTTGTAGTGGTTGTTACGGTTATAAATTGGGAATTGAAATAGGATGTAATCACTGGGGCATGGCTTTCTAAAAAAGATTGATCTTTAGGATGTGTGAGACGTTTAATAGCATCTGGAATGGAAAGCCACTCGGCAATGGGATTGTCAGGGTCTTGAGGTGATAAGGTCACTTCAGGGGTAATGTAAAGAAAAAGATACATGGTTTTAAATTCATCTGGATTATCTGAGCCATCCTGGTGTGTTTTAAAGCGAGAGTAGTGACCCAAATAGGTTAATAATGTTAGTTTTGTTAAGCCTGTTTCTTCTGTAATTTCACGTTTGGCTGTATCAAGAATGGTTTCTCCCGATTCGACATGCCCTTTGGGTAATGACCAAGAATAATGTTGTTGATTCACCAGACAAATTTCGCCATTTAAATTTAAAATAATTCCCCCTGCTGATTCTGTTTTTAATCCCATGGGCCTTAACTATGACCTGAATGGGTCAGTGACTGCTCCTTGAGAAGCAGATGTAACGGTATAGGCATACTTCGCTAAAACACCACGCGTATAGTTGGGTTTAGGTTGTTGCCATTGATCACGACGTTGCTTCAAAATATCACCTGACACGTGAAGTGTTAATGCTTGGGATTTGGCATCAATTGTAATCTGATCGCCATCTTCGATTAAGGCTAAGGGGCCGCCATCAAAAGCTTCTGGCGTAATATGGCCAACTACAAAGCCATGAGTTCCGCCTGAAAACCGTCCATCAGTAATTAAAGCGACATCATTTCCCAGTCCTTTGCCCATTACAGCAGATGTTGGCGATAACATTTCTCTCATTCCTGGACCTCCTTTTGGGCCTTCATAACGAATGACAACCACATCACCAGCAACCACAGTGCCATCTAAAATTTGAGTAAGGGCTTCCTCTTCAGAATTAAAAACCCGAGCAGAACCGGTAAAAGAGAGCCCTTCTTTTCCTGAAATTTTAGCCACAGACCCTTGAGGCGCTAAGTTACCGTAACAAATGACAAGGTGCCCCGAAGGTTTTATAGGGTTATCAAGGGGGCGGATGACATCTTGGCCACTCGGATAGTCCGGAATACCGGCCAGATTGTCGGCCAGTGTTTTTCCCGTCACAGTTAAACAGTCCCCATGTAACAAATTAGCAGCTAATAAACGTTTCATTAATGGCATGAGCCCACCAATTTCAACTAATTTCGACATCGTATATTTACCACTCGGTTTAAGGTCTGCGAGTACAGGTGTTTGTTGACCAATTCTTACAAAATCATCTAAAGATAATTCAATATGGGCTGCATGGGCAATGGCTAATAAATGAAGCACGGCATTCGTAGATCCCCCTAATGCAGTGACGACTGTAATGGCATTTTCAAATGACTTTTTTGTTAATATATCGCGGGGTTTAATGTTCTGTTGGATTAGATTTAAAACAGCTTCACCAGCACGTGCACAGTCTTGTTTTTTGTCATCAGAGATCGCCGCTTGAGCAGAGCTATTAGGTAAGCTGAGACCCAATGCTTCAATGGCACAGGCCATTGTATTAGCAGTATACATACCGCCACATGATCCCGGTCCGGGAATGGCACAACTTTCAATTTCTTCAAGTTCAGCATCATCAATTTTTTGATTGGCATGAGCGCCTACCGCTTCAAAAACGGAAACAATATCAACATCTTTACCCTGATGACATCCCGGTAAAATGGTACCCCCATAAACAAAGATAGCGGGTCGATTTAATCGACAAATGCCGATAATACAACCTGGCATATTTTTATCACAGCCACCAATCGCAACGAGACCATCCATTCCTTGACAGGCAATCACTGTTTCAATTGAGTCGGCAATCACTTCACGGGATACCAACGAGTATTTCATCCCTTCAGTGCCCATGGAAATGCCATCAGAAATCGTAATGGTATTAAAAATAATACCTTTGCCACCTGCTGCGTTGACGCCAGATTCGGTGTCTCTGGCCAGTTGGTCAATATGCATGTTGCAGGGGGTTACCATACTCCAGGTTGAGGCAATTCCAATTTGTGATTTTTTAAAATCTTCAGAGGTAAACCCAACGGTGCGAAGCATTGCGCGAGAAGGTGCACGATCAACTCCATCTACAACTTGTTTTGAATATTTACGCTGTTCAGTACTCAAAAATAAACTCCTAGATTATATTTATTTAGCACTTGAATTATGGGGTATTATTATGTTTTTTGCAATTTAGTTAAATGGTACAAAGACTTTCATCGGTTTATTTTATTTTTAAGCAACACAATATTTTATTACCCGTATATCTATCAATAGGTAGGGTTTTGAAAAACGTTTTTTTTAAATATAAAAAAAAATCAATATATTTTTTGCAATTTTTTTTTATTTAATTCGATAATTAAGTATAGAGAAAAAAATAAGGAGAAATAAGTAATTATGAACAATACAGATAATAATAAAACGCCACCACCAATATTAGGCGGTTTTGTACCCGATATCAAAAAACAAAATACAACAATAACAACAACTTTATCTTCTCGGTCAAAAAGAATGGCTAGGAATGTTGCAGATTTTATGTTTAGATTTTTATGTCCTTGTTCATGCAAAAGACAACGAGAAGTTGATACAGTAAAAACGATTAAAAATTGTGAAGAAAAATTTGAAGCTCAAGAAATACCAGGAGTCCTATCAACAGATGAAACGATTGAAAATTGTGAAGAAAAATTTAAAGCTCAAGAAATACCAGGAGTCCTATCAACAGATGACATAGATATAGAACTTAAATCACTTATTAAAAAGATTCAAAAGGAATTGCAACTACTCTTCACAACTTGTACAAATATTATGATAACAACCCAATTACCAAAAGAAGATTATTCAATAGCAAAAAAATGTATGTGGGAAGAAGATTTACAAACTTTAGAACAAATACTAAGTGATATGAAAAATGATAATTTGAGTGACATAAAAAAGACTTTTATAAAAAACCATGTGATAGGTACTTTAGATAACGTTATAGAAAGTAACGATGAGACTCAAATTCAAAATTTAGCATTATCTGTTAAAGCAGATGTCATTAATCTTTTACAAAAATATCAA
>CAXFGY010000034.1:0-11431 GCA_964002605.1 uncultured Candidatus Marinamargulisbacteria bacterium | reverse complement strand
GGTTTTCTTTAATGGAGTTTAAATAGGAGATGTGGTTTTGATCTAATTTTTTAAGATCTTGGATGCTTTCTAATTCTTGCGTGATTTCAGATTTACAACCGTAACCTATTAGAGTGCTGATGCATACTAATAACAATAACGTTTTTTTAATTATTATTTTCATGATTGATTAAAATAATTGTATTTAAATTTTATTATATCATTTTTTTTGGATTTACGTTACTAAATAAAATCACTGCTTACGATTGTGTTAAGATTGATCCTTTTAATTATGCAGGGTATGCTTTTTTTATGAAATGGCTATTTGATCAAGAGTTACTTGCGGTGTCTGCTGTTCAAAAAGATGAAGTTTTATTATCTCAGTGTACAATGATTGATTCAGTGCCATTGTTACGAATGTGGACAGTTGATCAGTTGGCAGTGGTTTTAGGTAAAAGCAATAATGTTGAAACAGAAACAAATCGTGAACAGTGTGTATTGGATGAAATTCCGATTATTCGACGGTGTAGCGGTGGCGGTACGGTTTTAATTGGACCGGGATGTTTATGTTATAGTTTGATTTTACCTTTGACATTCAATGATACGTTGATGACGATTAACGGTGCAAATCAGTGGATTATGACTCAAATGTCGGAGGGCTTGTCGGATTATTTTGATCTTAAGATTTCAGTGCAGGGTTATACTGATTTATGTTTAGCAGGACGAAAATTTTCTGGTAATTCCCAACGTCGTTTAAAGCATGCGTTGCTATTTCATGGCACGTTACTTTATAACTTTGATTTATCGTTAGTAAGTCGTTATTTAGCGTATCCAAGTCGAACACCAGCGTATCGTCAGAATCGAACTCATGATCAATTTTTGACCCAGTTACCAACTAATGATGTCAATCATTTGGTAAAGGCTTTAATTTCAATTTGGGTCTAATAGTTGGTAACTTCTAAGGATAAATTCTTGGATTTCTTTTCTAAATTTATATTGGATGATAAATAATTTAAAATGCGTTTTTGTTATTAATTTTTTAATTAATATTAAGATGGGTTGTTTAAATTGATTTTTTTTAAATAGTGCTTTTTTGGTTAATGTATTTGTTGTTGTAATTAGTGGAATTAATGAGGATGGGTTTGTAAATATATTGGTTTTTGTTATTACCCTGTTAAATTCTTGAGTTAATTGAGTGACTTCATTAATTGTAGGTATATTTTCTTGTGATGGTGTTTTGATGAGCATTAATTTTTGTGTTAATTGATTGATGTGAGCAATTTTTAATGACTGACGTTTTATTTTTTTGTATGTATTGTTTTTCATTTTTAGTCCTTTTTAATTTTTGTTTATTGGTAATATTTTTTGGATATACCCATCATTTATTCTGTTTAAACATGATAAAATAAATTTTATGGAAGTGAAAAAATTTGACTTTATTGTGATTGGGAGTGGGATTGCGGGGTTACGTGCTGCTTTGGAGTTGTCTCATAGTGGATCAGTTATGGTTGTGACTAAAGGGTCTATTAAAGAAAGTGCAACGCAATGGGCACAAGGGGGTATTGCAGCGGCATTGCATCATGATGATACGCCAAAATTACATTTGCAAGATACGTTGAATGCAGGTGTGCGGTTATGTAATGAAGATGCGGTTCAGATTTTGGTGGATGAAGGTCCTGAATGTGTGAATGAATTGATTCAATTAGGGGCTCAGTTTGATCAACAGAAAGGTGAGTTTCATTATACAAAGGAAGCAGCTCATGGTCATCGTCGGATTCTTCATGCAAAAGATAATACGGGAGAAGAAATAAATAGAGTTTTGGGGTGTGCATTGTTAGCGCAACCTAATATTACTTTTTGTGATTATACAATGGTGAGTCAACTTTTAATGAATCAACAGCAAGAATGTATGGGAGCTGTGATGCTTAAGAATGGGTCTAGTTTTGCGGTTCATGCACGTGCTACTTTACTTGCGACGGGCGGATGTGCACAAGTTTTTTCTAAGACGACGACACCAGTAGTGGCGACTGGCGATGGGATTGCCTTGGCATATAATGTGGGGTGTGTTGTTCAAGATATGGAATTTATTCAATTTCATCCGACGACATTGAGTATGGGGGATAAGCGTCCCATTTCTATTTTTTTGATTTCAGAGGCGGTACGTGGTGAAGGTGCTGTTTTGCGTAATATTTTTGGGAAGCGGTTTATGTTGGATTATCATGTTGATGCGGAATTAGCACCGCGTGATATTGTTGCGAGAAGTATTTATTTAGAAACACAGAAAACTAAGAATCATGTTTTTTTAGATTTGAGTCCGATTGAAGGGGATATTGTATCTCGGTTTCCTACAATTTATCGTCGTTGTTTGGAGTCTGGAATTGATATTACACGTGATTTTATTCCGGTATCTCCTGCAGCTCATTATTGCATGGGCGGTATTCAGACGTCTGTTTGGGGGGAGACGGTTGTATCTCGTTTGTTTGCGGCAGGAGAAGTTGCTTCTTTGGGAGTTCATGGGGCGAATCGTTTGGCAAGTAATTCGTTATTAGATGGTTTGGTGTTTGGTCGCAGAGCAGCAATTAAAATGAAAACGATGGGTGAATTATCTGATTTTACGCTTAATCAGCCTATTTTAACGCTTCAATTAATGACGGCTGATATTAAGATGCAATTTTTGAGTGCGAAGCAGACTATTCGTAGTACGATGTGGCGTTATGTCAGTATTATACGTTGTGAACAAGAGCTTGAAAAAGCCTTAGTTACGTTAAATGAGTTAAATTGGCTTTTGGACTATAGTCCTTTAGAACCAGAGTTGATGGAAGTTCAATATTTGTTGACGAATGCGTTATTGATTACGAAAGCGGCCTATGATCGTCAAGAAAGTCGAGGGGCTCATTATCGGAGTGACTTTTTAGAGAGTAAGTCGGATTATGAGCGACACTTAATTTTTTCCAAGGTGTGATATTTGGTAGTTTTTTGGTTTAATTGTAGTATAGATTTATTTTTTTTGTAAAATTAGTATTTTTTTAATAATATAGTTAGTTGTGAATTTCTTTAATAAAAAAGTGTATGGTGAGTAATAATAAATGGGTAAAAGTAAAGAAATAAATAATCCTCGTCTGCCATTGTATTTAAAACCAAAAAGGATCAGAAGCGAAAGGCCTGTGGAAGATAGATCAAAAATTAAATTTTTAAGTCAGTTTATAACAGTACTTTGTTTATTTGTTTTGGTTAGTTCGGCATTAAGTGTATTAACTAAAAAATAAATGATTTTTGATTAATGATGTTTAGTTTCTAAATGAGTTCATTGAGTGACGAGATGATAAAATCGGCTTTAATTGTAGATTCATTCGCCATTTCTATGGTTGTTTCACCTTGTAATGTAAGTACGGTGGTGAGTTCATTATTTTGGCCCATTTTGATATCGGTGTATAGTCGATCGCCTATAATGACAGCATCTTTGAGTTCAAGTTGATGTTGTTTGAGAATGGGTTCAATCATCATAGTATTGGGTTTCCCAAAGATTAAGTCTGGGCTGCGGCCGGATGCGGTTTTAAACATAGTAATGTAGGTGCCGATATCAGGGAGCATCCCTTGTTCTGTAGGACACAGTTGGTCAGGGTGAGTGGCAAAGTAGGGAAGTCCTTGGTTTAACCATCTAACAGTATGTTTAATTTCTTTATAGGTGAGTTCTGTGTCATAAGTTAATAAAATGGCTTTGGGATGATGTTCGTCATGTGTAATTCCTTGGGATTCGATATAGGAATGAACTGCTTTTGTCGCAATAATGTAGAGATGAGAAATATTTTTTTCATGACAATAGATTAATGCAGGTTGCGTTGATGTTAGTAAATGGGATTCTTTGATAGCTAGTCCTAATTGAGTGTAGTGCTTAATGTAGTCTTTGGGTGGTTTTGATGAGTTATTTGTACAAATATAGAAGGGTATATTGAGTTGATGGAGTCGTTTTAGAAAAGAGTTTGCGCCTGGGAGTAACGTCTTTCCTAAATAAATTGTCCCATCTCCATCTAAAAAAAATATTTTTTTATTAAAAATTGATTGGACGGATGTTTTGGTTGTAAAGTTCATTGTTTGTTTATAGTATAACTTTTTTTTGAATTTTGTGTTGATTTATTTTTTGTAGTTGCGGCCTTTAATGAATGACCTGGAGGCCATAAATGATCTTGATTTAAAAATGATTGAATGGCGTTAATTGTTAACTTTTTTTTGGGTTGGATAAATGGAATGCCGTCTCCTTTGATATTTTTTTTATTTTTGATTACATAAAGCCCCCATTGGTTAAAGATTATTTTATAGTTATTTTCTAATTGGATGGTTTGATAGGTTTTTTTTGGAGTATCTGAATCAATAAAATATGCGTAAAGTATATTTTTTTTAATGATTGGGAATGATTTTTTATTGTTTGTTTTGGGGTTATTTTTTGAATGATTGATTGCAGCGTATGTTTTTTTTGTGTTGTATGGGATGGTTTGTTTATTAGCTAGCATATAAAACGTTGAGTTTATTGAGATGATTGTTACCCATATTCCAATCATTCTTAATGAGTTGTTTTTTTTGAAAAAGTAATTATTATTAATCATTTTTTTGCCTTTTTTTGAGTTTAATACCCGTTTAGCTTTAAATTTAAACTTTATTTTTATGTTATTTTTTAAAGAAGAGATTAATTTAGGCCCTGCTGATTTACGTATCTTCGTTGTTAAATGCCGCCTCGGATCTTTATCCCCTTTGGGGGCTTACGGGATATGCTCGTCGGCACTTGTCTAGAAGCGATGTAAATCAGACAAGGACCTATTTAAGTGAGATCAGTTTGTTGCTGGATATTGATTGATTAAATGGAGATGGTGTACTCTTTACTTATGTTACGTCAAAGGAGTGTTGTGGATTTGAATAACGATAAGCAAATTCCAGAAGTTCAGCAATGTATTGATGCGCTTGATTATTTATTAAAATATAAAAGTCATTCAGAAGTAGTGACCACAATGAATCGTTTAATTGAACGGTGTCGTGCAGCGGGTGTTTCAGCTCCCTTTTCAGTTAATACTGCTTACATTAATACGATTCCAGTGACTGATCAGCCAGACTATCCGGGTGATTTGGTATTAGAAAAAGCAATTGAAGATATTATACGTTGGAATGCGATGGCAATGGTTGTAAAGGCAAATCGCACACATGATGGGATAGGGGGGCATATTTCTTCTTTTGCGTCTTGTGCAACTTTGTATGAAGTGGGATTTAATCATATTTTTAAAGGTAATGGGGATGGACATGATGCGGATCAAGTTTTTTTTCAAGGACATACGTCGCCTGGTAATTATTCGAGGTCTTATGTAGAAGGACGTCTTAGTGCAAAAAAATTACACCATTTTCGTCAAGAGTTATCCGTTGGCGGAGGCTTATCATCTTATCCACATCCTTATCTAATGCCGAATTATTGGCAATTTCCGACTGTTTCAATGGGGCTAGGTCCTTTAATGGCGATTTATCAAGCACGGTTTAATCGTTATATGAGTGCCCGTGGTATTTTAAAAGATGATCAAACGCAAGTATGGTGTTTTGTAGGAGATGGTGAATGTGATGAACCAGAGACATTGGGTTCATTGACTTTAGCCTCTCGCGATCAATTGGATAATTTAAATTTTATTGTTAATTGTAATTTACAGCGCTTAGATGGTCCTGTGCGCGGAAATGGCAAAATGATTCAAGAGTTAGAAGCCCTTTTTAGTGGCGCAGGTTGGCATGTAATTAAGGTGATATGGGGGTCGGGTTGGGATAAATTGTTGCAATCAGAGCATCAGCAATTGCTTGTTCAGCGTATGGGAGAATGTGTCGATGGGGATTATCAAAAATATGTTGTGGAACCGGGTAGTTATTTTCGTAAACATTTTTTTGGTAAATATGATGCGTTGTATGAGCTTGTTAGCGATATGACTGATAATGAGTTAAAACAGTTGTTAAGAGGAGGACATGACCCGGTTAAAGTTTACTCGGCGTATCAAAAAGCACGTGATCATCGCGGAGCCCCTTCTGTTATTTTAGCGAAAACAGTTAAAGGATATGGGATGGGAGAAGCAGGTGAGGGTAAGAATATTTCTCATCAGCAAAAAAAGTTTAATGAAAAAGAATTGAGAGAATATCAACATAAATTAAATATTCCAATTGACGATGATGAAGTGGTTAATGCGCCGTTTTATCGTCCTTCTGTTGCAAGTAAAGAAATGAAGTATTTGTTAGGTCAACGTCGAAAATTAGGCGGGTTTTTACCTGAGCGAAAATTAACTGCTGATAAATTGGATTTACCTGAAGATGATTTTTATACTGAGTTTTGTCAAGCGTCAGGGCATAGTGAGTTTTCGACAACAATGGCATTTGTGCGCGTATTAACAAAATTATTACGAGATAAGACAATAGGATCACGTATTGTTCCTATTATTCCAGATGAAGCGCGTACGTTTGGGATGGAAGCATTGTTTCGTCAAATTGGAATTTATGCACCAAAAGGCCAGCTTTATGAGCCTGTTGACAGTGAATCGTTGCTATATTATCGAGAAGAAAAAGATGGCCAAATTTTAGAAGAAGGCATTAATGAAGCGGGATCCATGTGCTCGTTTATTGCCGCAGGAACTTCATATGCGACTCATGGTGAAAATATGGTTCCGTTTTATATTTATTATTCGATGTTTGGGTTTCAGCGTGTAGGGGATTTAATGTGGTTGGCAGGAGATATACGTGCGAAAGGGTTTTTATTAGGAGGGACATCAGGACGTACAACGTTAAATGGGGAAGGCTTACAGCATCAGGATGGACATAGTTTGCTTTTAGCCAGTACGATTCCTACTATTATTACGTATGACCCTGCATTTCGTTATGAAGTTGCTGTGATTATTAAAGATGGGTTGAAGCGAATGTATCAAGATTTAGATTCTGTTTTTTATTACATTGCGGTTCACAATGAAAATTATTTGCATCCAGAGATGCCAACAGGCAGTGAAACAGGTATTTTAAATGGATTGTATAAATTTAAGGAAGACACTTCAAAAAAGAAACATAAAGTTCATTTGTTGGGTAGTGGATCTATAATTCGTGAAGTAATTAAAGCGCAGGTGATGTTGGCAAGTTATGATGTTTCAGCGGATATTTGGTCAGCAACTAATTATAAGCGATTGCGAGTTGAAACTTTAAATAAAGAAAGATGGAATTGCTTACATCCAACGCATCAAAAAAAGACGTCCTATTTGCAAGATGTTTTAGCTGATGAGCAGGGGACGTTTGTCGCTGTTTCTGATAATATGAAAATGGTGCCAGATCAAATTGCTAAATGGGTTCCAGGTGGTTTATTTACCCTTGGTACTGATGGGTTTGGTCGATCAGATACGCGTGAAAATTTACGCCGATTTTTTGAAATTGATGCGGCATGTATTGTGATTGCTACTTTGTACGCTTTGGCTGAAAAAGGTGAGATTACACATAAAAAAGTGGCAACTGCAATTCGTAAATTAGGTGTGGATACTGAAAAGCCATCGCCGCGTATATTATAAGGAGTCGTTTATGGAGATTAAAATTCCAGATTTAGGAGATGGCATTGATAGTGCAACGGTATTATCGGTTATGGTTTCTAGTGGTGATTCAGTGGCACAAGATGACACCATTATTGAATTAGAAACGGATAAAGCAGTTGCTCCTGTTCCGTGTCCTGCAGCAGGTAAGATTGAATCTATTTCGATTCAAGTTGGTGCGAGTGTTTCGACGGGGACTGTTATTGGTATATTATCAACTACTGACAATGTTGATTCTACTCAATCAACGATGGATGAATCAGTGAGTGCTAAATCTGAGACTTCAGTTTCTCAAGTTGCAGCATCTTTACCAACGGGCAATCAGTTTCAGCAGGTTTCTTCTAACGCTATGCAAGCCTATTCATACACTCCTTCTACAGGTGCGGAACCGCCCACGTCTCCGAGTATTCGACGGTTTGCAACGTTATCTGGTCTTGATTTGGGACGAATTCAAGGGACGGGTAATGGGGGGCGGATTATTTGGTCAGACGTTCAGCAATATATTCAGTTTTTACAAGCGACTGCATTTAATGCGCCATCAGTAAATGAGAGTGCTGGTAATTCTGGCCCTGTCACTGAGGTAGTGCCGAAAAAATTAGCGGTTGATTTTGCTAAATATGGGGAAGTTGAAGTTCAGTCTGTTCCGGCTATTCGACAAAAAATAAGTTCTAATTTAAGGCAAACATGGCAGGTTACTCCTCATGTGACGCAGTTTGATGATGCTGATATTACAGATTTGATGGCATTACGTAAAAAATATAATCCGAAATATGAAAAGAAAGGGGCAAAATTAACGTTGACGGTATTTGCGATTAAGGCAATTTATAATGCCTTACAGCAGTTTCCTCAGTTTAATGCGAGTTTTGATGAAGCCAATTCAGAATTGATTATCAAAAAGTTTTGTCATATTGGCATTGCTGTTGATACAGAAAATGGGTTAATGGTGCCGGTGATTCGGGATGTGGGTCAAAAAACATTATTAGAATTGGCACTTGAATTAACGGAGATTGCGCAATTGGCTCGTGATCGTAAAATTACGATTGAACAGATGCAGGGGAGTTCTTTTACTTTATCTAATTTAGGTGGCTTGGGTGTTGGTCCATTCACGCCGATTGTGAATGCGCCAGATGTGGCGATATTGGGATTAGGTCGGGGACAATTGAAGCCGCTTTTCGATCGTAATAAGCAGATGACACCTCGCTTAATGATGCCAGTTTGTATGTCTTATGACCATCGGGTAATTGATGGTGCAGATGGGGCTCGTTTTACGCGTGTTGTTATTGATGAATTTGAATCATTTTCAGAGACAATGTTGAAGGATGGATTAAAGTAGGTGGGTTTTGAAGTGAATATAAAATGGGAGTTTTATGACGATGAAAAAAATTAAAACAGACGTTATTGTATTGGGGGCAGGACCTGGCGGATATGCTGCGGCGTTTCATGCAGCAGAGCAAGGAAAACAGGTTGTTTTAGTTGATCAAGGACCTCAATTAGGCGGGGTATGCTTAAATCGAGGGTGTATTCCGTCAAAAGCATTGATTAATGCGACTTCTGTGATGGAAGAAGCCATGGACTCATCTCATCGTGGTATTGCTTTTGATAAACCCAAAATTGATCTTAAAAAGATGGTTGCTTGGAAAAATAATATTGTTAAGACATTAGCGTCTGGTATTGAACAGTTAGCGAGTAAAAGAAAAGTTGAGGTTGTATTGGGTAAAGCTCATTTTGAGTCTGCTACTTTAATTCGTATTGAACTTGAAAAAGGACAAGTCTTTTATGAATTTGATACGGCTATTATTGCTGTGGGGTCTCGTCCGGCATTGCCAGCGGCATTTGATTTAGGAAGTCAGCGAATTATGAGTTCTACGGAAGCGCTAGAGTTAGCTAATATTCCAAAATCCCTATTGGTAATCGGGGGTGGTTATATTGGTATGGAGTTGGGGACTGTATATGCTAATTTAGGCAGTCAAATAACAGTTGTTGAGGCTATGGATAGTATTTTGACAGGCGCAGATCCAGATTTAATTCGACCTGTAATGAAAAAAGCACAAGAAAAATTTCATGATATTTTGCTTGCAACAAAGGTTTTGGATTTAAAGACAGAGGATAAGCATATTAAGGTGACAATGCAAGGGCCGGATCAAAAAAAAGTAACGGCTAAATTTGAAAAGGTGTTGGTATCGATCGGACGAACACCTAATAGTCATGATTTAGGTTTGGTTGATAGTGGTGTTAAATGTGATGAGCATGGGTTTATTGTGGTCAATGAGTATCAGCAAACATCGGTGGAAAATATTTATGCGATTGGTGATATTGCAGGAGGAACTTTGTTGGCTCATAAGGCGTCTAAGGAGGCAAAGATTGCGGTGGATCATATTTGTGGTGAAGCAGTCAGTAATAAAGACCTGATTATTCCAGCCGTGGTATTTACAGACCCTGAGCTTGCATGGGTCGGTTTGACGGAAGCAGAAGCCAAACAAAAGGGGTTAGATGTTAATGTAGCAAAATTTCCTTGGACGGCGAGTGGTAAGGCGTTGGCTCATGATCGAACAGATGGGTTAACAAAATTAATTTTAGAGCCAGAGACTGATCGTGTTTTAGGGGTTGGGATTGTAGGGATTCATGCGGGTGATTTGATATCAGAAGGTGCTTTAGCTGTTGAAATGGGCGCTACAGCTGAAGATTTGGCATTAACGGTGCATCCACATCCAACGTTATCAGAAACAGTAATGGAAGCGGCTGAATCATTTTATGGCCATTCAGCGCATGTGATATCAGTTAAAAAATCTTAATTGAGTTGTTTTTTAAGGTTAATTTGAAAAATTAGATTCATTTTTTATAAATTCAATTAATTGAATTCTATGAGATGAACCTATAACATGTTCTAATTCTTGTGATATTACAGTTATATTATTATCACTTTTGTATAATTCTTTTAGTTTATTTAAAATGAATGATACTACAGTCTTTGAATTTTCTAATAAAGCCTTTTTTTCTTTGCTTATTTCTTTTTTATTAATTATTGAATCAAAGAAAGAATCTAATTTACCAATTATTTTTATTCTAGAAAATTCTTGAATTAGTAGTTTATTATAACACGCTATTTTCATAGAGGGTTCTTGACTAAATGTTTTGTCTATTAAATATGAAATTAATTCCAAACGACAGTTATTGGCGAGGCCTAAATTAGGGGATTCTGTTTCTGTTGGAATATTGTTTAAGCATAATATTATTGCGTCAACTTGATGATTATTTAATTTTCCTATGATATTTAATATATCCTTTATCATTTTGCTTTGGTCTAGTTTGGTTGGTTCAAATTGTAAGTTTCGAGTTTGTGAGTCTATTATTTGATCGTTAGCATTTATTATCAAAAAGCTATCAAGTGAATCTTCTATTTTTAAAAAATTCTCCAAAGTATTAAAATTATTAGATTGTTCGAATATAATAGAATTAACTTCTTCAGGAGGTAAAAGGTTGGCTAACTCTTGAACTCTTTCAGCTCTTAATTTTGATTTTGGATTTCTTGGGTCAAAAATTATTTTTTTATCTTTTGTATTTATTACTGACATTAGAGGGACAGTGTGTCGTGAAACTTTTTTGGGTTTAGCATCTGTATTAGAGTAAACTTCTTCATAATTAAATAAAGCTTTAAATATTTCTACCTCAGATAACTCTTCTTGTTCTACTAACATTTTAGTGTCAGAGTGTCGTAAACCGGTTTGATTTTGAGAAACGATTATGGTTTGATAAATTTGATCTAATATTTTAATATCAGATTTATATATGATGGCTTTTTGCTCTCTGGTTAAATGATTTTCAAAAATACTATCTTGGGATTCTCGTAGTTTTTGTAAAATTGAATTTAAAAAGTTTAT
>CAXFGY010000033.1:0-11547 GCA_964002605.1 uncultured Candidatus Marinamargulisbacteria bacterium | reverse complement strand
CTTCTATTGCTTTTCTTATTTCGAATTCTTCAGCTGCTGCTGGTGCTGCTGGTGGTGCTGCTGCGTCTACTTTTTCTGGTGGTGATGCTGGTGCTTCTTCTAATTGTACTGCTGCGTCTACTTCTTCTGCTATTTTTGCTGGTATTTTTTCTGATAGTGTATTTAATTTGTTTTCGAGTTCTGCTGCTTGTCTTGCTTTTGCTTTTATTTCTGCGTCTTCAAATTTTATGTAACTTCTATAAGCTGCCTCTTTTTGTTTATCAAGTTTATACGTTTTATTAACTAAATCTTCTAACTCACGTATTGCTAAATCTTCTAACTCACGTATTGCTAAATCTTCTAACTTACCTATTGCTAAATCTTCTTTTGTATAATTTTTAAAAACAAATTTAATAACCTCATCTATCCATTTTTTATAGGCTTTTATTCGATGACATGATTCTGGTTCTGATTCTGATTCTGATTCTGATGCTGATGTATATATCCATTTATTAATGTCTTTATTATCCTCAAATTTTAAAAATTCTAAATATACCTTTATATGAATAAGAACTTTTATCACTTCAGGTATTTTTTCTTTAGAATTTAGAGCATCTTTAATATCACGCCACAATTGTTTTGATACCAATGCCAAACTTTCAGGATCTTCAGAAGACAGAAGCTCTATAAATTTTTCATTAGTATTCGCTAGATTATTTAATTTTAAAATCGTCTGTTCTGTTTTTTTTAAGTCTTCACTTGGATTGTTTAATTTTGAACTCGTCTGTTCTGCTGTTTGTTTCTCTAATTGATTAGTTTGTTGATTTGTTTTTTTTCTTAAAAAATCTTTTATACTTTCTTGTATTCTATTAATTATTTCACTCACCTATACAGCTCCTAGAAAAGAAATTTAAAACACACCCTTATTTAAGCATCTAATTTAATTGCTTATTTATATAGTAGACTTTTTAAGTGAATATTGCAAACAATTTTTATTGCTTTAATATAAAAAACAATTTCTCATCTTTTATAAATAAAAAAAAGTGAATCTTTCAAACACCTTTTATTAAATACAATTTGACTAAAAAGACAGCTTTGATTACACTCAAAAAAATGAAGTTTTTAATTTACAAATTAAATAAATACAAAAAAAAACAAAAAGCAATAAAAACAATTACTAAAATTATAAGTTTTACATGCTTATGTTTTGGGATGGTAGAAAGCCATCACTCTCAAGCATTTATATTTAAAAAAACAATCGCTCCGAAAACAGTTAATACAATAAGCAGTAGCAATACAATGACAAAACAAAGTAAGCTTCATCAAGAATTAAATGCGTTTAAACTCCCAACTAAAAAAATCAACAACTATCTAATCAGTTTCCAGCCTCAACAAGATGTCATGACCATTCAAAATCAATATACTTTTTCAGCAGAACTAAAAAATATTTCTCAAGTAATTGTAAATAACAAAACACTCCAAACTGCTTCTTACCTTGAATATACAGTCAATTTACCCTCTGCCAATATTTATCCCATTGAATTTAATTTTATAACAAATGACAATCAATTTTTTACAAAAAAGATACATATTACGAGACTTATTTCACCGCAAAATATTCAAAATTATACCCAATTAACCGAAGCCTTTGTTAAATTATATAATTATTTGTTTTCTAATATTCATCATAAACCATTAAATTTACCCTTAAACTACCAAGAACTAACTAAGTTGTTAAATTATAATCTAAATGAAGCACAATCTTTTAACATCAGCTATCTAGATAATCGTTTTTCACTTCAGCAACCTGTCACACGCTTACAATTTTATATTCATTTATTAAACATGTTATCTATCACCCCATCTGAATATAATCACTCTCCATTTAAAGATATCCTTGATGATCATTGGGCCCTTCCTCATCTTAATACCGCTATCAATCATGGTTTATTACTGCCATCAGAATACTTTTTTCCTTATAAGGCAATTTCAATTGGAGACGCCCTCGCGATATTAATATTGCATCCTCATTTTCGTAATATCACTCAATTAAAACGACCAACAACAAATTTAAATGCGACTAACATAAATAAACACGAGCACCTATTGTCACTCTTAAAGCAACACAATCAAAAGTTATCAAATCATAAAGTATTAACGTTTAAAAAACTAAAACAAAATCAATTTTATCCCACACAATCAATTACAATAGCAGGTACCATTAAGCCCGCCATGCCATTTAACATCAACACCACACAAATTCAACCCGATCCATCAGGTCAATTCTCTTATCAATACCAATTAAAAAGTGATCATGACGCATTAACTGTGACTGCATTTGGTCGTACTAAACAATATAAATTATTTGTAGCGTCTTTTTATGAAGACTTAAGCGAACATTGGCTCGAAAATCTAGCCTTAAAACTACAATATTTAGGGTTACTGGAACCAAGTCAAAAATTTAACCCGCAAAAAACAATTTCTTCAGCTGATTATATTTCATTAAGCACACCGTTTTTTAACAATAATATCCCATCAAAAAATGAGCAACTTCTCTTGCAAGATAAAGTCATGTTAACAAAAGCTGAAGCAATTAGTTTAATTATAAATCAAATTAAAACCCCAATCATCACTCAGCCTTTACCCTATTGGGATATCCAAAAAGAATACTGGGCCTATGATGCCATTTCATTGGCCTATGCATTACAAATAATTACAAAAAACACGCGATTTTATCCTGATCGTCCTATTACAAAAGCAGAATTAATTTCAATATTAGCTAAAATACCTCATATCAAAAAAAAGCTGTTAAAATACTTTCATGATTAAAGCAACACTATTACAATTAATTAATCCAACACTTGCCTGTTCGCCATACAAAATTCAATTAACAGCATTAGAAAAGCCAAAACATAACAATCAAGGCGATTTCGCATCGCCAATCTGCTTTTCTTTAGCAAAGACCATGAAAAAACCACCTCAATTAATCGCATCAGAAATTTGCCACGTACTTAATAACAACCCAAAGTTACAACCCATATTAGAAGCAAACGCACTGAATGGATTTATAAATTTTAAGCTAAAAAGTCAATTTTTATGCAATACATTATCCAAACTTAATGTTAAAAAACCTAATTTTCCCAAAACAAAAGAAACTATTTTATTAGAATATGTATCCGCTAATCCAACCGGTCCTTTACACATTGGCCACGGACGCTGGGCTGTAATTGGAAGTGTAATGGCTGAGTTACTTAGATATACCGGCCATCAGGTTACAACTGAATTTTACCTGAATGATGCAGGAAACCAAATCAATACCTTTTATGAAAGTATCGCTGCCATAAAAAAGAAACAACCCATTCCAAAAGAAGGCTATCATGGAAACTATATTCATCAATTAGCCGCCTTAGATACAGACCCCTTAGACACGATGATTAAAATGCAACAAGCAACACTTAACCGTTTAAATATCACATTTGATCATTGGTTTTCAGAAAAAACACTGTATGAATTAGTCCCAGAAACATTAGAACGTTTAAAATCAACCGGCTGGACCTATGAATTAGATGAGGCATTATGGTTTAAAGCAAAAAAAGGAGGGGATGAAAAGGATCGCGTACTTGTAAAAGCAGATGGCTCATATACCTATTTTGCAGTTGATGCTGTTTATCATGACCATAAATTAAAACGAGGCTTCAGCCAATTAATTAATATTTGGGGAGCAGACCATCACGGTTACGTGGCCCGTATTAATGCCGTCATTCAAGCATTAAGCCTCACACACGCAAGCAACCCAACCCAATTCATTGTAATTATTGGTCAATTAGTCAGTTTAATGCGCAATGGAGAACCCATTCGAATGTCCAAAAGAACAGGTGATATGATTAAACTAGATGATGTCATTAATGAAATTGGTGTCGATGCAACACGCTTTTTTTTAATTGAATATCGCGCAGATACCCATTTAGAATTTGATTTAACGTTAGCTAAAAAAAAATCAGCGGATAACCCAGTCTATTATCTACAATATGCCCATGCACGAATTTGTCGAATTTTAACTCAATGTAACGACAAACTCCCAAAGTCAAATTCAATACAATTTTCTCAATTAACAGACATTGAACATCAATTAATTTTAGCCTTAATTCAATGGCCAGATGTTGCCTGGGCAGCAGCAACACAACATCAACCGTACCAAATTGCAACCTATTGCTTAAAACTCGCAAAATTACTCCATTCATTTTACGAACAATGTCCAATTATCAATTCAGACCATCAAACCCAACAACAGCGTCTGACCATTTTAATAAAATTTAAAGCAATTTTTCAACAAAGTTTAACCATTTTAGGAATCTCCGCACCTGAAAAAATGTAATGTCAATTTTAAATGATTTACCATCAGATACTAAAATTTTAGTGAGCGTTTCTGGCGGTTCAGATAGTATTTATTTAACATGGCTATTAAGTCAGCAATTTGCAAAAAATCAACTGGTTTGCATTTATTTTAATCATGACCTACGTTCAAAAACAGCCATTTCAAGTGATAAAACAGTCATTAAAAAATTAATTAAACAACTCAATTTAAACCCATTAATATGTGATGATTTACCAGTAAAAAAAGCAGCACAAGAAAATAAACAATCATTAGAAACAACTGCACGTCAATTAAGACGCAATCAACTTTATAAGTATGCCATTCAATATCAATGTTCATACATTGCCTTAGGTCATCATTTAGATGACCATATTGAAACTGCATTATTTCAATTAATACGAGGGACCTTGTCACAATTTAATGGTATTCAAGCAATCACACAGTTAAAATCACTCCAGATTATTCGCCCTTTATTACATTTAACCAAATCTGAAATTAAAACTGAAATTAAAAAACATCAACTGGATTACAATGAAGATGAAACGAATAAAAGTATTATATTTACACGTAACAAAATTCGTCAGCAACTCATTCCAATCATAAATGAAATTAACCCTACTTATCGGAATAAAATAGACCAATTTATTACCTATCATCAAGACGTTCAACAACTCATTCAAGAACAATTAAAAAAACCATTAACAACAATTACAATAACAAAGAACAAAATGTATTTACCCCAATTAACATTTGAATCTATCATCAATCCGTTATTACAAAAAAACTGGATTCGCTATGCAATAAAAAACTTTATTGCAACACTAAAAATCAATCCATTAATCCAGTTAAATCAATTAGATGCCATTCATATTAACGCGATTGCAACCTTATTTTCTAAAAATAAAGGAAAAGAAATGAGTTTACCAATGCCATTTTTAGCAAAAAAACATGATTATGGCATCTACCTTTCTGTAAAATTATCTTAAAAATGGTACTATATTAAATAATGAAACAATTAATTCAGTATCTAATATCCATTTTATTAAGTGTAATATTCATCTACTATCATTTGAATCCTATTTGGAGTGCAGAAATTTATCCTCACCAAATGGATGATATTTTTATTGTAGACAATTTTGAAGATAAAAACTTAACAAAACAACCCAAGTGGTGGGCTTTTGGAGATATTGATGTTTATATTACAGAAAATAATCAAAAAGAACTGAATGGACTTGAACAGTTTTCGATGGTAATCAAAGGAAAACGTAACTTCCCCAAAATTGTAGGCGGTGTTGGCACTTTTTTTGGTGCCAATATGAAATCATATGACGCGCTGAAATTACCAATCAAAGGATACGGTAAACATAGTGGTATTATTATGGTTGAATTATATGATGATGATTCAAACGATTGGGAAATTACCCCTCATCCAAACGATCCATCTCAAGTAATTTATGATGACAAATTTGTTTACCATATTGTTGTCGATTGGGATGGCTGGAAAGTCGTCATCATTCCATTAGACTCATTTAAAGATGCCAACCCCTTATTTGGAGACAATCTATGGAACCCTTACCATACCAAAACATCTGGCGGGCTATTACAAATGCAGCTTTTACTTTTTGCAACTGACGATAAAAAAAATCCAATAGTAAATATTGATACCATAAAGTTTTTTAATCAAGCTAATGTTAAAGAAATAGAAGAAATAAATGATACGATTATTGATGATAATGAATTTTATTAAGCAAGTTTAGGAATACACATTGTCTTTAACGGATCACTTAACACAAACGGAAGGAAAAAATGGCGTATTTGAATCTAAAATGCGTGAAAAAAAAATTCCATTAAATCCTTTTTTTGGCACAAAATCAAACCCAATAATTCCGCAATTTAATCCAATTAAAGCAACCCAATCAATACCAACGTCTATTGGCTCATTTTTACCCAAACTCGCTGATCAAACGTTTATTAAACATCTTTTAATCAGTAATCAATCACTTAAAATCCAAAAATCGAAACGAATTGCGGTACTTTTTTCAGGAGGTCCGGCACCTGGAGGGCACAATGTCATTATTGGCTTATTACACTCATTATTACCACAACATACCGTTTTAGGTGTATTAAATGGACCCAGCGGTCTTTTGTCAGGAAAATTAAACCCATTAAAGCTTAATGAAGCAATGCAATATTTCAATTGTGGTGGATTTGATTATTTAGGAACAAGTCGTACTAAATTAAGTACAAAAAGTCAGCTCAATCAAGTAAAAGAATGTGTTAAAACCCACCAATTAGATGGAATCGTAATTATTGGCGGTGATGATTCAAATACCAATGCTGCTATCCTTGCAAACGAACTGATCCCCTTAAATTGTAGTGTGATTGGTGTCCCTAAAACCATTGATGGCGACCTGATATATAAAGATCAATTAGCCATTCCATTTGGGTTTGACACGGCAACCAAAGTATATTCAGAATTAACCGGTAATTTAATGAAAGATGCCCAATCGGTCAAAAAATATTGGCATTTTGTAAAATTAATGGGCCGTGACACAAGTCATGTTACCCTTGAAGTTGCCTTACAAACTAAGCCCACACTAACATTAATTACTGAAGAAATAATCAAAAATAACTTCGCTTTATCCGATATTGTAAATCAAGTCGTTGATGTCATTGTAACGCGTTATAAACAAGGAATTCAACATGGGGTTATCATATTACCAGAAGGGTTAATTACTCACATTGCTGAAGAAATCATTACCGTGACAACTCCCTATCAGACCGATCCATTATTATCAAAACGAGATGAACATGGTCATCATCAATTATCGGCCATTCCAACTGAAATATTACTCGGTCGTTGTATTCAAAATGAGTTAAAAAATTCAAGTATATCTTTTGAACCTCGATATCATTCCTTTGGCTATGAAGGGCGCTGCAGTGTTCCGAGTTACTTTGATGCCTGGTATGGCTATCATTTAGGATTAACCGCCGGTGCATTAATCTTAGCAAATCATACGGGTTATATGGCCTCTTTAATGGATTTAGCCAATGGAGGCACACCTATTGGCATTCCTTTATTACAATTATTTAATACGAATTCCAAAAACGATCAAGGAGACTATGTTATCCAAAGAGCTCCTGTTAATTTAAATTCACCCGCATTTAACTATTTTAAATCACGTCGTCAACAATGGAAACTCAACGATTGTTTTACAAGCCACAGTCCCATTCAATGGAGTGAAACAAATACAATCGAATTTCCAATTTCAGTGGCATTAAATCAGGGCTATGACACGCTAAAATTTTATTAATTATTTTTGAGGCTTTAAAATAATAATATGATGTTGATCCCAACAAAAATGATTAAACGTCGTCATATCAGTAATAGTTGTAATCTGAATACCCCATAATTTAGCCCAATAATCAAATTCAATAGTATGTTGATTAATTAAATCAGGAAATTTAGGGAATTTTTTAGCAAAAATCTGCCCCCCATAGTTATGAATAATAACAATACGTATTGTTAATTGTCGAAGTTGAGGAAGTATCCACAACGAACTAAGATCATACAAAGCAGTTAAATCGCCAAATATTCCCCAATTTTCTGATTTTTGACCACATATACCTAAAAATGTAGATATTTGCCCATCTATCCCATTTACACCCCTTGAAGCATAAATTTGAAATAGACTATTTTCGTAAGTTGCATAGTTTGCCCACATACGAATAGGAGAACTATTGCCCAAGTAAATCCGTGAGTCTGAAGGAATATCACAAGATAACTGATGAATCATCTCAGCTTCACTATTAGAATGTTGAGGAAAAGTATCTGCCAATTTTTGACGCCCATTCAAATCAGGTAATGATTGCTGACATGATCCCATTAAAAGATGATAATCGTCATTAATAAGCTGACCATGAGTCAGCCCATTAAATGGTAAATGGCTTATTGATAACGTTTGAATAGAAGAATAATTTGCCAACTGACGCCACAATGAAGTCACCGGAATACCACCGATACGTAAAACATGCGTAAAATCAGTAATATGAATACTCATTTCACTCACAATTTTAAGTTGTAAATCTAAATCAGTCCGTAGTTGCGATAAGGGTTCAATGATCATTGAACAATGACATTTTATAAGAAATCTTTTAATTATTTGAACATCGTTAAATGGAATTTCAGCAACAATAATAAGCAACTTTTGAGATTGATTAATAAATTGCGTAATCTGATTCATTAAATTAATCTAGTAAGGGTTCATCAAAACAAATATTAAGATGTAAGGGAATCTGCTGATTCCAACTTTGAATCGATAATGGAGTATGAATATCTAAGTCAATACAGTGTGCATATTGACTAAAAATACCAATTTGATTAATACTTTGAGGTGCACCTGTATCACGATAAGAAGCTGGACGATCTGCAGTCACTAAAATAAGTGGTAATTGCGTATAATAAGCTTCAATAACTGCAGGCAACAATTGTGCAACAGCTGTACCAGATGTAGTAGAAACCGCAACAGGACGAGAATCACGTTTAACCCGTCCTAAGGCAAAAAAAGCAGCAACTTCTTCATTATAAAAAGATAACGATTGCATCTCTTTTAAAGCCATAATAAACGGACTATTACGTCCACCTGGACAGACACACCATAGCTGACATTGGACTAATAAATTTAATTCATGAATAATTTTTTGACTATAATTTACATTCAAGTTCATAATTTAAATTGTGCTTTAACAGCAGATATTTTATCATTGAGTTCAATCCATTCGTTTTCAAAATTACTTTCTGGCACAATTCCACAGCCTGCCCAGATTGAAATTGTATCTAACTGCCACTGAATATTTCTGATTGCAATTAAAATTTGATAATTATTATTTTCATCTATAAAACCAAAGGGGGCTCCAAATTGCTGGCGATGAATGTGTTGAAAAGACGATTGAAGCCATTTAATAGACGCGAATTGCGGATAACCACTTAATGCAGGTGTCGGATGGAGAATTTTTAATATTTTATCAAACTGAAATGGTATAGTCAGTTGGCAAGTCATTGGTGTATAGAGATGATAAAACGCATTGGTTTGAATTGTTTGACGTTGTTTAATTTGAACGTTTCCCCACTTTTGTAATGTTTCTTGTATTCCTTGTACAACTAAAGCATGTTCATGGTTATCCTTAGCACTTTGAATCAATTGAATAGGGGAGTGGTTAATACTACTGGTGCCTGCAATTGCCATCGTTTCTAAATAATTGGTTTTATTATTATACTTAAATAAATACTCAGGAGATTTACCCATAATACCTTCATTAAGGTCCCATTGACCATATAAAAAATCATCATCTGATGATTGAATTTGAGATAAAACTTGAAATAATAATGTTGCACGATGATTAATCATATTTTCTAATATGCTTTTTTCATAAATAGTGGGAACAATTTTTTCAAATTGTGACGCATTAAACTGAGTTTGAATCTCGGTAAAAGTTTGTTGAAACAACGCCTTAGAATAAGGCGTCCAATTAAGATAGGGCAGTGAGACTTGCAATGGCGCAAGACTGGTTAAAAGCGCTTCCTTTGATATATATTGATATTGTTTAGGGTGAAGCCATTCTTGTTGATTTAAATAAAAATCACTCCGAAAAAAACACAGTCCCTGCGGTTCATCAACACGCTCTAATTCCCACCCAATTAAAAAATAATTAGGTTTAACTTGAATAATAACACCATAATTTAAAAAATCATTTAAGCCATTACATATTGTACTCATTTCATATGTATTATATCCTTACTCGGTTAGAGATAAAAGGAGTCTTAATTATGTCATTTGATCGTTCAAAATGGAAATCATTAACATCATCTTTTAATTTTAAAGACATTACCTATCATCGTGCAAAAGATCATGGTACGGTACGAATCGCTTTAAATAGGCCTGAATGTCGTAATGCGTTTCGACCCTTAACAGTTGACGAATTATTAATTGCATTGGAAGATGCACGACAAAACCCAAAAATAGGGTGCGTATTATTAACAGGAAATGGGCCATCGCCTAAAGATGGCGTATGGTCTTTTTGTTCTGGTGGCGATCAACGAATTCGAGGTAAAGATGGCTACCAATATGAAAATGAATCTGATTCTAATTCTAAAAATTCTTTATCATTAAAAGAAAAAGCACGGTTAGGGCGACTTCATATTCTAGAAGTTCAGCGATTGATACGTTTTATGCCGAAAGTGGTAATTGCCGTCGTCCCTGGCTGGGCGGTGGGAGGGGGCCATTCTTTACATGTGATTTGTGATTTAACCATTGCGTCAAAAGAACATGCTATTTTTAAACAAACAGATCCAGATGTCGCCAGTTTCGATAGTGGTTATGGGTCTGCATATTTAGCAAAACAAATAGGTCAAAAACGAGCACGTGAAATCTTTTTTTTAGGACATAACTATAGCGCACAAGACGCATATGAAATGGGAATGGTTAATTGCGTTGTACCTCACGATACGCTTGAAATAAAAGCATTAAAGTGGGCTGAAACGATTAATCAAAAGTCACCAACTGCAATCAAAATGTTAAAATATGGGTTTAATTTACAAGATGATGGCTTAGTCGGACAACAATTATTTGCAGGTGAAGCTACACGATTAGCATATGGGACTGATGAAGCAGTAGAAGGCCGAAACTCCTTTTTAGAAAAAAGGGACTCCGATTTTTCATCATTTTTATGGCAATATTAACTTAGTGGTGAATTATTCTTTAATATCAACCCCATCATTTTGGTCTTCTGAGACCCCTAGCATCTACTTAAATCCCCGTTTACCATTAATAGAAACAAAACGATTACAAGATATTTTTGAAAGCCTTAAAACACAACTTCCTGGACATGTTTTTTTAACTACATCAGGTACAAATCGTTTAAAACTAGTGGCGATTACTAAAAAAGCGATTTTATTAGCTGCATATTCAGTTAATCGTTCAATCCAGGCAACCAGTCATGATTATTGGTTAAATCCATTACCTTTGTTTCATATTAGCGGCATCAGTATTTATGCCAGAGCCCATTTGAGCAATTCAAAAGTAATTCAACTCAAAAAATGGTCCCCTCGAAAATGTATGGAAACGTTAAATAAAAAACCAATCACATTAATGTCATTGGTACCCACCCAACTTTATGACTTAATTGTCCAAGGC
>CAXFGY010000032.1:0-11620 GCA_964002605.1 uncultured Candidatus Marinamargulisbacteria bacterium | reverse complement strand
TGATCGAGTAAACTTTGTAGCGACACGTAAATGATGAGAAAGCTCATGCGCGGCCATTGGTTGAGGGCCCGCAATAACTAGTGAGCAGTTTCCAAATTGTAGATCAGCGAGTGTTAATACATTAGGTGTTTGTTCGTGTAAAATATCTTGCCCCACAATTCCTAGATCAGCTGCACCTTGGCTGACATAGACAGGAACATCCCAAGGGCGAACAAGTAATAATCGAATGAGTTGAGTACGATCCTCTACGACGAGTTGACGCGTTGTCGAAACATCATCTGAAAATAAGTAACCTAACTCCGTGAAACGTTTAATTGTTTTCTTGAGTAGGTAGCCCTTAGCAACTGCAATTGTGATTTTTGTCATGATAATTGTTCTAATAACAGCGTTAAATTAAACGCAAGTCCAACAGCAGGTTGATTATATCCAAATTGGTTTAATAGGGTATCATAACGCCCCCCAGAGGCAATGATTTGTTTGGTATCTTTAGTATAAATTTCAAATAAGGTCCCAGTATAATAGTGAATTCCTTTTACCAATCCTTTGTTATATGTCACATGATGACTTAAATTAAATTCGTTTAAGTAGTTATGGAGTCTTTCTAATTGTTTATGGCCACCCACACTTTGAATATCCCCTCGCTGGGGAATATAGCCAAGGCTAAAGTAGTCTCCATTTAATAAAGCGGCTTGGTCACTATCATTGAGACCATGGATGAAGTCGGTATGTCCAATATCAATATGAAATTGATCAAGCCCAGCTTGCGTGAGTGCATCAATACAAGTTTGAATAATAGTGGCTTCAGCTAGCATGCTGGATTCGCCAATATATTCTATCCCAGATTGAAAGGTTTCAATATTGTGACTATGATGTTGTTGAGGTTGCCTAAAAATAGGGGATTGATAGTATAGTTTTATTGGTAGCGGAACAGATGTCATTCGTGTTGATACAATACGTGCAATAGGGACAGTATGGTCTGGGCGTAAAGTGACCAGTTGACCATGAGAGTCAAAAAATTTAATGGATTGCTGGCGCAAATTAGGTGCCATTGCTACTTCTAGGCTACTAACTAATTCAACAGTTGGGGTGGTAATTAAAGAAAACCCATGAGACTCATAACTATTACTTAATTGCTGTAATAGCTTTGAGTGTTGCTTAGATTCGGTGGGAATGTAATCACTATACCCTTTAGGAATTAAATAGTTATCCATTTCCTGGATTATAGCATGAGTATTAAATCAATTGAATTAATCGGTTTCAATCAAATCAAAGGTATGACTGTCTCCACGACGATATAGGACATTAATAGTTTCATCGCTAAGTTTACGAAAAACCAGTACTGGTAAATTTTCACGTTCCATCAAGTCGGCTGCTTCTTCTGGATCCATAGGTTGTTTAACAAAACGAATCCCTTTTGTTTCATTTTGACTGACTTTGATAGATCGTTTTGGTTTTGTATCATTAATTAAATGTTTGGGGTCATCACGGTGATTTTTGAGTTTTTCTTTGTGCTTTTTTAACTGAATATAAATTTTGTCCATGACTAAATCAATACTGGCATACATAGAATCTGTTGACTCAGACGCTTTCAGAAATGAACCTGCGACGTGGATTAATATGGAGGCTTTATGTTGCTCAGAATCTGTAGAGTAGTGATCAATATCTAAGTCAATTGCGATAGACTCAATATATTGAG
Source organism: uncultured Candidatus Marinamargulisbacteria bacterium (assembly GCA_964002605.1). GTDB lineage: Bacteria > Margulisbacteria > Marinamargulisbacteria > CAXFGY01 > CAXFGY01. The sequence goes on along the minus strand of CAXFGY010000032.1, from coordinate 9,924 downwards.
AAAAATTTTCAATGCGATGTAATTTTGTGTCAGCGTATTCTTTTAAACCATCCGTAATCGACATATGATGGCATTTAATTATTTTTTTCAATGAAACCTCCTAAATAAATTAATTTTTTGGATTAAAATCATGGTTAATGATACTATTTACACTAGTGTTTGGTCTAGGCTTATCTTTGGTCTAGGCTTATGAAAAAACAAAGTAGAAGCAATGTTAATAATAAGTTGTTTTTAAATCCTAAATTAGCAAGGAAAAGATATGAGTATAAAAAAATTAAAGGCCATTATACTGGCGGCAGGAAAAGGAACACGAATGAAGTCGGATCGCTTAAAAGTGATTCATAACGTCGCAGGTAAGCCGATTGTTAACTATGTGATTGAAACGGTAGATCAGCTCGGGGCGGAACGTATTTATCTCGTTGTAGGCCATCAATCTGAAATGCTTAAAGCGGTTGTGAAGAATAAAAAAGTGAGCTACGTTTTACAATCAGAACAGCTAGGGACTGGTCATGCGGTCATGCAAGCGGTTGACCATCTTGATGATCAAGAGGCTCAAAGTGTCATTGTTTTAGCAGGAGATTGCCCATTACTACAGCTAAATACATTAAAAAAAATGTTAAAGGCGCATCAAAAAGCGAAGGCGGCTGTTACTGTTTTGACTGTTAAAATGGATATGCCTGGGATGTATGGGAGAATTATTCGAGAAAAAAACGGTGATGTTCAAGGGATTAAAGAAGCAAAAGAGTGCAGTGATCAAGACTTAGCAATCAAAGAAATCAATACAGGCGCCTATATTTTTAACCAAAAGTTATTGGTGGCGCATTTAAAGCAGCTTGATTCAAATAATACACAAGGTGAATATTATTTGACAGATTTAATCCATATATTTAAAAAAGAAGGTCATGGTGTCGTGGCATATTGTATGGATAATGAACATGAAGCGATTGGCGTTAATACGCGTCATGATTTAGCCAAAATTAATAAAACAATATATTGCCAAAATAATCAAAAAATGATGGAAGCGGGTGTGACAATTATTGATCCAAATACCACATTTATTGGGAGTCAAGTCAGCATTGGAAAAGATACCATTGTTGAGCCATTTACATTTATTGATGGGACTACAAAAATTGGCAGCGGGTGTATCATTGGCGCCTATTCTTATATATTGAATGGAACAGTCATCAAAAATACAGCATTAACCCCATATACAATTATTAAAGAGTAGCCGGTGTTATTTTTGAAGAATTAGGGGGTAAATAGGTTTACTTTAATAGTTAGTTTTAGTATAATTTAAATTCTTTTTGAATATAAACAATAAAATTAAAAATAGAGTTAAGGAGAAAGAATGTCACGAGAGTATGAAATTTTGTATATTATTAAACCTAATTTAGGGCAAGAAGAGGTTAAAAAAGTGAATGATGACATACAGTCAGTGATCAAAGAAACTGGTGGTGAAATCATAACATTTAAAGATTTGGGAGTGAGGGAATTAGGGACAGAGTTTAAAAAGAATAAGCAAGGCCACTATGCGTTATACCAATTCAAAGCAGATAATGCAGTTTTAACTGAATTAAATGAAAAGTTACGTGTGACTGAATCAGTACTACGGTTTATTATTATAAAGCTTGAAAGTAGTGAGTCAGCTAATATTTTAGACTCGGACCCTCAAAAGGTTTCTTCAAATGGCTAGTTTAAATCGAATTGTATTGCTTGGAAGTGTAGCGTCTGAGATAGATGTTAAGGCAACGCATTCAGGCGAATCTGTTGCTAATTTTACGCTTCTGGTTAATCGTCCTGAACGTGCAGATGGTGTGCAAAGTCAATCAGATCGCATTCAGATTGTTTGTTGGTCAGATTTGGCGCTACAAGCTCAGGCCCTAGCTAAGAACAAGATGGTTTTAATTGAAGGGCAAATTCATAATCGTCAATATGATGATCAAAATGGCGTTCGTCATTACGTGACAGAAGTAATAGCGAAAACAATATGCAATATGGGCATCGGGAATCAATTAGATAAAGGGGAGCAGTTATCAGGGATTGGGGAAATACCTCAGTCTGATAATAATTTTGTGACATCGGACAACAATTCTAAAGGAGAGACGTTAGAATCACAACCGATAGAGATATTGTCTAAACCCAAAGAGTCGTTTGATTTTTCAGATTCATCAAGTGCTTCAATGAATACACCCATAGAGAGCCCTCCTGAATTTGGTGAACCTGTAGAAGAAGATATCCCATTTTAGTTAAAGAGGAGTAGTTATGAGTCAAGCCCATTATAATAGAGCAACATTAATTGGACGGTTAACTCGTGACCCAGAGGTTCGTACTACTGCATCTGGGATTGTTGTTGCACGTTTTACAGTTGCAGTAGATCGTGTGCGTCGCAATGAAAATGGGGATAAGATAACAGATTTTCATCGTATTGTGGCTTGGAGACGTCTGGCGGAAATTGTCGGGCAATATATGAAAAAAGGGCAATTAGTAGCGGTTGAAGGGGCATTGCAAATTGACTATTATGAACGAGAAGGGGTTCAAAAAGAGTCCGTGGAAGTGATCGCCAATAATATTCAAATGTTAGACCGTGCAGATCAACTTAATAGTCAAGGCGTTCCAGTAACTGTGGCGCAGGAACAAGTATAAAGTAAGGAGAATAAAGGATGGCAAATAAAGAGCAAAGAATTCAAATTAAAAATCGAACTCAAAGAAGACGATCTTGTCCTTTTTGTGTGGCACGTATAGAGTCACTTGATTATAAGGCAATTTTTCGTTACAAGCGTTTTATTACGGATCGCGGTAAAATTGTACCAAAACGAAATTCAGGGATGTGCGCTAAATGTCAGCGAATGTTATCTGAAGCGATTAAACGTGCCCGTTATATGGGATTAGTTCCGTATTGTATTGATTAAATTTAGAATGTTAAGTATACCGTTATTGAAAAGTTAGGAGTATAAAAAAATGAGTAAAGAAGTTGAGGTTATTTTTACAAAAGAGGAAAAAGGGCAATATAAAATTGGACAACAAAAAAAAGTTAAATTAGGGTATGCTAGAAATTATCTATTACCTCAAGATCAGGCAGTAATATATTCAATAGAGAATAAGGCTCGCATTGATAAGATTAAAGTGCAAGCCAAATTACATGAAGAGAGCCTAAAGAAAAAAGCTGAAGAAGAAAAAATAAAAATAGATGGTGAAAAAGTTGTATTTAAACATAAAGTTCACGATGAAGTAAAACTATATGGGTCTGTTACCAGTATAGATATTGCGAAAGAAGTTAATTCGGTGTTCGAAGTTGAGATTGATCGTTTTGATGTACAGCTGCCACAACCCATTAAAGTGATTGGTGAGTATACGGTAGGGATAGATATTCATTCAGATGTGAATATGGCAATTAAAGTTGATGTCCAAGCAGAAACAGAAAAGCCCAAAGCTAGTTCTAAAAATAAAAAACCAAAAAAATAATATTCAAGCACAACTTCAAGCGTTACCTGTAGCGCCTGGTATTTACCAAATGCGTAACAGTAATGCTGTTATTATCTATATTGGTAAAGCTAAAAGTATTAAAGCGCGTGTTTCATCTTATTTTAAAAGTAAAGATCACACTATTAAAACCCAGAAAATGGTTAAGCAGGTTGCAAGTATTGACTATATTGTAACGCATTCTGAAAATGAAGCATTGATATTGGAAAGACAACTAATTAGACAATATCAACCTAAATATAACATTTTATTAAAAGACGATAAAAGTTTTCCTTACATTAAGGTGACAAATGAAGTGTTTCCAAAAGTAAAAATTGTTCGTATGAAAAAAAATGATGGCGCTACTTATTTTGGTCCGTACCCTAGCTTGGGATCAACGCGAAAAATGGAGCAATTACTAACAGATTTATTCTTGTTACGAACATGTAAGCAAAAGATAACTGCTGATCAATTACAGCCAAAATGTATTTTATTGGATATGGAAAAGTGCTTGGGGCCGTGTGTCAATAAAACAGTAAAAAAAGAGTATGAAGAGCAATTAGAGTGGCTGCGATTATTGTTAATGGGCCAGCAAAAGAATGTTCAAAAAGAATTGATTAAACAAATGAAGGCCCATTCTGAAGCACAACAGTATGAACAGGCTGCAAATTATCGAGATATGATCACTAAAATAACCCAGCTTTCAGAGCGTCAAACAGTCGATATCAATCAAAAGCATGCGATTCAAGTGTGGGTATTTATGGAAAGTGATACCCATTATTATATTTTAGTTCAAGAAATTATTCAGGGACAACTACTGCGTCAAAATGGCTATCAGCATATTAAAGTAACAGGCTTAAGCCAATCTGAAATAGTTAGCCAAGCGATTGAATCTGATCAGGACATACAATTGGAATCTCCACAAGAACTGATTATGTCAGCAGAAGCATTACAACCTTTTTTAAAAATGATTCAGCAGTATTTTCCAGCTGCAAAAATAACAACCCCGCAACGTGGGGTTAAATTGAAAGTTTTAGAACGTGCGACATCCAATGCATTATTTGCAATGAAACGGATTAAAGTGGCAGACACTCAACAGACACCTCAAGCAGGCATATTAGAATCTCTCAAGCAACAACTTAATCTAAGCAAGGTTCCTTATCGAATTTGGGGGTTTGATATTTCCCACCTTGATGGGACTAATATTGTGGCATCAGCAGTTTGTTTTACAGATGAACAGCCAGATAAAGCACAATATCGTCGCTTTAATATTAGAAGCATTACAGGCAAAAGTGATGATGTAAGAGCAATGAAAGAAGTCGTGAGTCGTCGTTTACAACAGGCCATTGGTGATCAGGATCCATTTCCTAACTTGATATTAATTGATGGTGGTAAAGGGCAATTAAATTTTGCCTATCAAGCATTAGTTGAGTTAGGGGTGGTTCCAATCATTGAGATTTTAGCATTAGCAAAAAAAGCAGAGGAGATTTTTATGATTAATCAAAAAAAATCAATTAAATTAACATCATCTAATGCTGGCTTACAATTACTCCAACGTATTCGAGATGAAGCACATCGTTTTGCAGTGACATTTCAACGGCAAAAACGATCCAAGCAAATTTTTAATAATAATCAGTAACTGATTTAAAAATAAAGCGGTATAATAACTTAATGAGACTGCTCAAATGTCAATTTTTAGCTATAAAAAATAGGGGTAGTAGTATAGGCCCTCTGCAAAAATTTGGAAAATTATTGGGGTGCAATTGTGTTTATATTCTAATAGGGGTTATCTTTATTTTAAGTGATGGTTCAGTGATGATTCAAGCAGACTCATCAATTATTAATTCTAAAAAAAACTTGGTGCAAATTAAAAAAAGGATTCAACAAAATAAGCAAAAATTAAACCCAAAAAAAATTGAAAAAAAGAATGCAGAAAAAAAATTATTTATTGTCCAAAAAGAATTAAAATACACCAAAATGAAATTAGTAAAGACACAAGAAAAGTTAATGAATACACAACAAAAAAAAAAACAGACTCAACAAGATATCAAGCAGCTATCTAAACGCTTTGAAATTAATAAAGACGAGTTAGCAGATCGGATTCAGCAAATATATAAAGTGAATAAAACAGGACTTCTTTCGTTGCTTTTTTTACCTAATTCAATGAATCAGGCGAGAGAAGCCACCGTATATTTTGAACAAATATTACAACAAGATATTCAGTTAATTAATCAAATCGAAGCAGAGTATCAGCAGTTAAGTCGCGCAAAAGAGGCGTTAGATCTACACTCAAAAAGTATTGAAAAGTTAGAAAGAGATATTTTAAAGCAAAAACATTTTTTAATTAGAAAAGAAACTCAAAAACGTGAGCATATTCAAAAATTAAATTTACAAATAGCAAGAATAGAAAAGCAAAATAAAGAATTAGAAGAGTCGTCAAAACAAATTGAAGCATTAATTAATAAGGTTTCTAAAAAAAATAAGATCTACTGGGGAACGGGGATAATGATGCGTCCAGCTAGTGGTTGGTTATCTTCACGATTTGGTATTCGTAAGCATCCTATTGCTAAGAAATGGATTAGACATAATGGAATTGATATTGCAGCACGTAAAGGAACTCGAATTTATGCAGCAGATTCGGGCAAAATCTTGTTTGCAGGTCAAAAAAAACATTATCGAGGGTATGGTAAAATAATTATTATTGATCATGGTAAACGTAAGGCAGATGGACGCAGTGTTGTCACTTTTTATGCTCATGCAAGTCGAATTATGGTTAAAACCGGTCAGCCTGTTAAAAAGGGAGATGAAATTGGTTTAGTAGGCGATACAGGATATGCCACTGGACCACACTTACATTTTGAGGTGAGAGAAAATGGCAAACCAGTTAATCCCCTAAAGTATATCAAGCTATAAAAATAGGGTGGTGTGTGGACAGTATATTAATATAAAGAATAAAAAGCTCCTGAGATAAATTCGAGTCGGAAAATGATCAAAATGAAGATCGTTTAACTTAGAAAATAACAGAAAGTGCTAGTTTACTTAAGTAATGCAAGTTGTAATGCCTCCACTGGCTTTTTTTTTCCAGATTTGATGTCATAGTCCGCTTCGGCCAGTTGGTGTAGCTGTTGAATAAGGCCCGGTAGTTGATACTGTTTAGTCAGAGAAGGCAGTAACTTTTGAATATAGTAAGGATTTTTTCCAAGTGCTTTAGCGATACTTGCTGCAGGTAAACGTTGCGCATGTAGTTCTAGCAGTTGGATATAGAGTCGAATTTGACTCACAATCAGTCCCAGTAATCGGATGGGATCTTCGCCGCTACCTAAAAGTAGTGTGAGGCAGTGAATCGTTTCTGCCGTTTGACCAGTTTGTAACGCGTTGATTAAATTAAAGGTATTAGTACTTTGATCTGCAGACATCGCTTTAATGTCATCCACTGTAATATGAGTTCGATCACCCAAATAGAGACAGAGTGTATCTAATTCATTGGATAAGAGTTGGAGTTGGGTCCCGCCAATTTGTTCTAGTGCAATTAATGCATTTTGGTCAATGGTTTTGTTTCGTTTTTTTAGCTCTACTGTAAGCCACTGAAAGATTTTATCTTGTTCCCACTCTTTAAAGGGGTTATGAATAGTAAAAGCAGAATTTTTTTTCAAAAAAGCAGCTAATTTTTTACGTTGGTCAATAGCCCCAAATACATAGATCACCAGTGTGTGTGGGGTTGAGGAGATGGTACTGATAATGGATTTAATCAATGACAGTTCAGTATCAGAGGGTGCTTTTGACAGAAACCAGGGGTTTTTAATTAAAATGAGTTGAGAAGAACTAAATAGAGAATTCATATTGACGCAATCACGTAGTTCATTTAAATTAAACTGATCCGAAAATTGAACCAGATGAGCAGCAGCATGTTGTTGTTTAAGTTGTTCAATAGATTGTTTAATTAAGTAGGGTTCTTCCCCACCAAAAACATAGCATTGTTGTGACATTAGCTATCATTATAGCGGAAAACTCAAGAGAGTAGAATAAAGATAAAGGGCATCATCTAATGAAAAAGTGGTTTATAATCTGTGGGGTTATTATGGTAATGGGCTTGGTTTTAAAGCCCTATATAAATCAGCAATCACCAAAGCAGGTGATGATTACGTCACCCAAACATTTTGTCAAAAAAATTCCGCCTAAAATCACAATTCATATTGCAGGGGAAGTCGTAAATCCAGGCGTATATGAAGTGCCAGCGAATTGGACTACATTAGACTTGATTCAGGCAATAAAGATACGACCTAATGCAAATTTAGATCAGTTAAAGTTAGCAACGCCGTTAAAGCCCAATAGCCGCATTTTGATTAAGGCTAAAAAAAGTGATCAAAAAAAAGCTAAAAAAAGGAATAAACGTAGCAATAAAAAGAACCGTTTAATGAAAAAGGTGATGATTAATGAAGCGACAGCAAGCGAATTAGAAGGCATTCCGGGGATTGGGCCCGTAATGGCCCGGCGCATTATTACTTATCGGAATCAAAATGGTAGATTTATAAACTTAACGGATCTACTTAAGGTAAAAGGGATTGGCAAAAAGACAATCACAAAGATCAAGCAGTATATTCAATTATAAGAATTATGAATTAATAATAGTATCTTAAAAGAATAGTGAGTGAGACTATTTCAAAGTAGAAAAAATTGATATACATTGATGTCGCCAAAGGACTAAGAGTTATTCGCCTACTTTTGATTTGGGTTTATTGACTACTTTCCTGTCTTGTCTTGAGTCTTCTCGTTCTTGTTTTTCTTTTTCTGCTAATTTTTGTTGGAGTATTTGAATCTCTTTATTTACTTGGGTTAATTGGGTTTGAAGGTCAGTTACTTCGGATGATTTGATTCTAAGATTTTTTTCTGCTTCTGCCTGTTTTCTTTCGCCATAATCAATTAAGAATGCTGCATGAAGTTTGTGCGCTCTCGCACCTGATACGTATATATCATGGGCTGCTGCATCATTGTTTCGTGCTTGTGTTTCTTCTGCTAATTCATTTTGGAGTTTTTGAATCCTGTTTGCTGCTGCTTCTTGTTGTGCTGCTGCTGCTTGTTCTGCTACTTGTTGTGCTACTTCTGCTTTTTTTCGTGCTTGTTTTTCTTCTGCTAATTCATTTTTGAGTGTTTCTATTTCTCGTGCTTTTTCTGTGTTTTCTGGTAGATCTGATATAAAAAAATTTCTCCATTCTCTTAAGTTGTCTATCACCTGTGGATCGTAAGTGTTATTTACTTTGCCATCACACAAGTCTTTAATCCAGTTCAAAAATACGTCTCTTTTATCAATTAACGCAGGACTTTTAAATATTTTCCAAATAGCCTCAGTTGAGGGATTGTCCTTTTCCGTTCTCATTCTTATCATTTTGTTAAATAGTTCGATTTCACCCCAACTCCAATTCTCCAACCAACTTGGTCTTAGAAATAAATCGATCATATATGTTGTAATCTTGTTATCTTCTGCATGAAGAGTCTGTTGTGCTTTTATAATTTTATCAAAGACTGTGTTTCCGTTTTGATCAGGTGTAGTAGGTGCATTTTCGGAATTTTGGAAATCTGATATCAACTGATCAATACTTTTTTTTTCTCCTGGTATAGGGGAAGTTCGATTAGGCCGTAATGATGGTGATTGAGGTAGTGATGATGGGTGTGATGGAGATAATTGAGATGGTGAAAATGAGGGTGGTTTTAGAGGTGCTGGTGGTCTTTCTAGTCTAGCTGACGCTGCTAATTTTGGTGCTTCGGCTTCTTCTTTTATTGGCGGCGATTGAGGTAGTGATGATGGAGATGATAGGTGTGATGGAGGTAATGATGGTCTTTTTGGGCTAGCTGGACTGAATTCTTTTGCTGCTGCTGCTTTCGCGGCTGCTTTTTTTGCTGCTTCTTTTTTACAATCTATTATGCTCTGAGTAACTGTGTTTACAGAATTCGGGCCTTCAGGAATCTGTCCTTGCATAATGATAATCTCCTTTTTATTTTATTCGCAGTTATCTTACTTATGTTATAATTATCGTAAAAAAAAGAAAAAAGTTTCAGAAAAATATATTGAAATTTTGTGGTGTATTATTTTGGGCGTTTATTAGGACAAGTTAGAATAAAAATGAGGCTTTACCTTCTTTAAGGGTTAAAGCGGCAGAAAAGGGTTTTCCTGCTTTACTCGTAAAGCCATCAAGGACTTCTGTTTTTCCATTTTTGAGTAATTTTTTGACCATTTCTTCACTTATTTCTTTTTTAGAAATGGTTTTCCAAATTACCATTTTGCAGCCTGTTGTTTTCCATTCTGAACAAGAAAAGGCTTGGGGTGTTTGGATCACTTGGCCGTTACTACAAATTGGGCACGGGCCGAGCGCTTCGCCATAGCTAAATTGTGTTCGGCCATTCACAAGGGTCAGGCAGGCATCAAATGACTTGCCGGACTTGGTTTTAAAGCCTTTGAGACGCTTAGTG
>CAXFGY010000031.1:0-11930 GCA_964002605.1 uncultured Candidatus Marinamargulisbacteria bacterium | reverse complement strand
AGCAATATTTTTGTTTGGATATTCTTTAAAAAAATCTATGAGATTAATGCTTTCACTATTTTTATAAGAACTTAATATAACTCCAGATTTTATGGCTTTTATACCACAAGATACGCCGCCTGAGCCATTGTTAAAAATTACGTATGAAGCACCGATATTAACGCCAATGCTTTTATTTAAATATAAAAATGAAATTATACCCCCTGATTTTAAAGGTAAAGAAGTGATTAATAAGTCTAATGGGAAAAAAATGAATCGGTTAATGGATATGGAAAATATTTTTCAAAACGATTTAATTACATTATTTAATGAAATGGATTTACCTTTTATGTTACAAAACCCGGGAGATATTGCAAAATTTTTAGATAAAGTCGTTCCTATACTTAAAGACAGAGGGTGGTTAATTGATAGTAATGTTACTAACTTTACAGTTGAAAAAAAACCGGTTGATTTATCATTTAATATTTCATCGTCTAATAATTTATTTTATTTTGAGCCTAATTGTTCTATAAATGGAAGTCCTCACTCTTTGCAAGAAATTGCGGCATTAATGGTACAAAACCAAGGTTATATCAAAACCCAAAAAGGCTTTGTTCAACTTTCAAATCAATCTCAAAAAGAATTAAAAACATTAGTGAGTTTAAATGCATTTCGTACAGGACAAACATTTTCAAAATCAGAAGTGCTTCCATTAATTACATCAACCAATGTAGCGGGTACTAATGCTGATGTTAAAACATTAATTGATCGCATTGATAATATGAAAAATTTATCTCAGTTCCAAATTAGTAATGAATTTCGTGGCCAGCTTCGTGATTATCAGCAATTTGGTGTTAATTGGATGTTTATGCTGAGTCAAATTGGACTAGGGGGTATATTAGCAGATGATATGGGACTTGGTAAAACAGTACAAACCCTTGCATTATCCACACGATTATTAGGAAAAAAACCAATTCTTGTTATTGGTCCTACTAATGTTATTTATAATTGGTCTAAAGAAATTAAAACTTTTTTACCTCAAAAATCAAGTCTTATTTATACAGGTCCTACAAGACATAGTAAACTTAATCAATTTAATAAAGTAGATTTTATTATTACTTCATTTGGGGTTCTTAAAAATGATGTTTCTGAATTGAGTCAATTTCATTATAAAGGGTTATTTGTTGATGAAGCCCAATATATTAAAAACTCAAAAACACAAATTTCAAAGGCTATAAAATGTTTAAATAGCGATTTTAAATTGGTAATGACAGGAACTCCAATTGAAAATCAACTACAAGATTTATGGAATTTATTTGATTTTATTATGCCGAATTATTTAGGCACTCAACGATCTTTTGATACAGATATTTCACAATCTCGTCAACATATTATTAAAACAAAAATTAAACCATTTGTTCTTCGAAGAGAAAAACGAGAAGTATTAAATTCACTTCCTGAAAAAACGGAAATTATTATTAAATGTCCACTTTCTGAAGAACAAATGACGTTATATAAAACGGTATTAGATGCTACGAGAAAAGGAATTTCTAGTGCATCTGGTAAAAAAAATAAATTAGGGATTTTAGCTGCATTATTAAAACTGAGACAAGTATGTATTCATCCTGGTTTACTAAAAGAGGTTAATTCTCAAGCAATTCCATCGGCAAAGTTTGAAATTGTTAAAGAAAAAATTATTGAACTAATGAATGAAAACCATAAAGTTGTAATGTTTTCTCAGTTCACAGGTATGCTAGATATTATTCAAAAATGGGTTATGCAAGAATCTTTTTATTTAGAAAGAATTGATGGCACAATTACCGGCAAAGCCCGCCAGGATGCAATTGAACGGTTTCAATCTCATCAAGGGTCTGGTATTTTTATTATTTCTTTAAAAGCAGGTGGGGTTGGCATTAATTTAACTTCAGCAGACTATGTAATGCATCTGGATCCTTGGTGGAATCCGGCTATTGAATCACAAGCAACTGATAGAGTCCATCGTATGGGGCAAAAAAATAAAGTCTTCGTGTATAAATTTATTGCAGAAGGAACTATTGAAGAAAAAATTCAAGAACTTCAATCACAAAAAAAACAGTTAATTACTCAAATTATTGATATTGATAATCTAGAAGAAAAAACAATTAACTTAGATGAAATTAAATCATTGGTATTGTCATGATCGTTACATTTTTAATACTTATCATTGGAATAAGTGCTTTGTGGATTGGAGGAGAGTGTCTTGTTAAAGGGGCACAAAGTATTGGGTACCGACTTCATTTATCTCCAATTTTTATTGGGCTTACTATTGTTTCATTTGGGACATCTGCACCTGAATTAATTGTTAATGTTATTGCTAGTTATCATCATCAAAGTGATATTGTTTTTGGCAATATTATCGGTAGCAATATCGCTAATATATTATTAATATTAGGTTGTTGTGGAATTGTTTTTCCGCTTACTTTACAAATCAATTTACAAAAAGAAGTTATTTATCATTTTTTACTAATAGGTACATTAACCGTACTTATTTTAGTTAGTCCGCCTCAAATGATTTTTAATACAGTAAAGGCCGCTGTAATTTTAGTATTATTTAGTATTTTTTTAATTACATTATTTTGTAAAAATAAGATTACTGATCAACAGGTTCAATTTGTAAATCAATCAATAAAGTCTGCAATCTTTATGTTAATACTAGGTATTATATTACTTCCTATTGGGGGTAAATTAATTATTAATGGGACTACTGCAATTGCTTTATCACTTCGTATACCTGAAGCGATTGTATCTTTAATTGCTATTGGGATTGGGACCTCTTTACCAGAGCTTGCCGCATCAATAATTGCTGCCACTCGTCATGAAACGGATATTGTTATCGGTAATATTTTGGGTTCAAATATATTTAATATTGGTCTTATATTAAGTATATCAGGGTTTATATCTCCTTTAGTTTTTCCTATGATTTTAATTAAAAATTTATATTTTTTGCTTATTATTAGTCTATTATTTTTAGTTATTATTATTATTAAACAATACCGACAACATACACAAAAAATTTCACGTTTGGAATCAGGTATATTGTTAGTAACGTATGTTTTATTTTTAATTTCAGTTATTTGATATTATTTTATTAACGGATTGTTATTGTTAGATAAATTGATATTTTCTGATATTTTGTGATTAAGTGTTGTTGCGGTGTACTTCAACTGAGAAATGTTTAATATTCACAATTTTTGTTATGTCGCTTTGTACATTGCCTTAGGGGATGAATTGTAAATTTTATGCCTATGATGACATCATAATCGATCGAATTATTTTATTTTGTGTCAGTTTCAATACATCCATTTTAAGTAAGGGGTATTTTTAAAAACTAATGGATATTTTTATAATAAAGAGTTATAAAGCATTTTTAAATTTGTTATAATAATTGTAATGGTACAATCACAATCATCTCCCCAAGAAAAACTGATTACTTTTTTAAAAAAAAAGGGTACTGGATCAACGATGAGTAAGAGTTTGATGACTGATGAGCTTCTTGAAATTGAATGTCTTTTTAAAAATGAAGCTGTTCATTTAACAACAAAAGCTACAATATTTACTGCTTTAATTTTATTAAAACCTAATGCAGATGAAGAAAAGTGGTTAAAAAAAATAATAAATAATCCAAGAAAATTTTTACCTCCAAAATTGCAGCCTCTATTACCTAATACAAAAACCACAGATCCTTTTTTAAAACTCACGCATCAAGTTATCCAACATCAAAACCTATCGCAAAAAGAATTTTTAATTGCACTAGAATATTTATTTAATCCCTCAATTCCTGAACATTATAAGGCGGCATTCTTAGAAGCGGAGCGGTTAAAAAGTGAAAGTGAAGAAGAGAATTTAACTTGTTTACTTGATTTTATTAACAGATCATCACGACAGCGAGTTGATTTACCGGTACTTATTGATTTAGCCAATCCTTATGATGGGTTCAATCGTACACCTAATCTTAGTCCCTTTTTAGCCGCATTACTTTCTTCTATTGGTATTCCGGTATTGTTACATGGGGTAGAAAATGTAAGTCCAAAATATGGAATTACTCCAATAAAGTTATTAAAAAAAGTTAATCATAACCTTCCTTTATCAATACCAGATATATTATCTCGTATTCAAGATGATCACTGTGGCTGGGCTTATATTGATCAAGAGCAGTCTTTTCCAGAGCTTTTTAATTTATTAAATTTAAGAAAAAATATGGTTAAACGTCCTATTTTAGCTACAATTGAAAAATTATTGTGTCCGATTTATTCTAATTTTAATCATTTACTTGTTACAGGATATACACACCCGCCATATCGACAAAAAACGATCAAACTATATCAGCATCACCCATTAATAAAAGAAGGTCTTATTATACGTGGTGTCGAAGGGTCTTCTCAATTACCATTAGATAGACGAGCGCCACTTGTTCGCGTCAATGATCAAGATTCTCAAGAATCATTTATAACGCCAGAAAAATATAATATTAAAAAAAATACTCAAAAATTCACACAGCCTATTTCGCTTGAAGAAAATATAGAAATGGGGATTGCTGCATTAAAAGGACAAAATGGTTGGGCTAAAGATCAACTTATTTATCAATCTTTAGTAATTATTGATAGTTTAGATCTTAAACCGCCAGAAGAAGCGCTTTCTGCACTCTGTTTAAGCATTGAAACCGGAATGGCACTAAAACATTGGCAGTCAGGTTTATAAATTAATCAATTAAAAATTCTATGAATTATGAATACCTGGATTCGTACTAGGGGAACCTCGATTGGCACCAGTAGGAACTGTAGGTATAGAATCTGAACGTTTAGGAGAGCGTTTAGGAGATTCAAATTCTTGAGGATTGGAGAACTGAGAAGGGTGAGGTGATTGAGGTGATTGAACGCGCTGAGCATTATCAATCATTTCAGAAGAACCATTATTTTTTCTACCAATTGGATATTTAGGAAAATCTGCTATACCATATAATATTTCACTATATTGCTGTTTAAAATTAACAACTGCATCATGAAAAACATTAAATAGTTCTTTTTGTTGCTTTAGTTTTTTAAGGGAACTTTGATTAGGGGTATTTTTTTCAATAAAACCTATCTTTGAAGTTATCTCCTCTTGATGACTTTTAATAACTGTTTCACAAATACTAACAAAGTCTTGTACTAAATGAATAACATTATTTTTGAATAATTGATTTGCCTCTAATAATTGTGTATGCATATAATGTTTACAATCTTGCTTACGAATTGTCATAAAATCCGGATCAGGTTGAGATTCACCTTTTTTCTTTACGCAAAAGGATTCATTAGAATTATTAGAATTTAAACGTGTCATAAAGTCACTTAATGTTGTTACTCTAGCTAAAAGGTCTTTCAAATTATTTCCTTGAGGAATCTTAACCGTTGAATCAAACGTAACATTTTGTTGCCTATCAACAGAATCCAAATAGTCAACACGTGAACGCTCCTTATCTGCATATTTTAGTTGTTGAATCACAGGATTAAAACACAGTACCACTTCATTAAATTTATCTATAAATTGAAAATCAAAATAATCAGTATCCGGTTCTTGTATTCTATTCAAAAAAAGTAAAATAATGTGAAGATTACGATGAACTTCTTTTTGAGTTTCTAACATAATATTTTGTTCTTTTCCAGTATGTATAATATGAAAGTACGATTTCCTTGACCTTGAAAAATGGCCTACCAATCGTTTTAATTCATGGTGCTTTCGAGTAGCTGAACTTGATGTTGCTCTGTCTGATCCTGCGTCTGTTCTGTCTGATCCTGCTGGTGATTCTGATTGTAGTTTTGGTTCACTTTCTTGTGGTTTTTGGGGTTTATCCTTAGGTCCCCTAACCGAAAAGAATGATTTTCTCTGATGTGTAAGGTTAGAATTTCCTGCTCCGCTTCCTACTGTATCCATAAATGATGAACTCCTAAACTATAAAATAGTATAAAATTTATTAATTAATTTAATATTAATAAAATAAAAATAAAAAAATTACATCGAAAATATTACAACAAAAGAAAATAAAATAAAAGCAATAAATACGGTTATGCCGGAACTTTTACTTTATTTAGTGTTTTTAACGCAACTTCTTTCACCGCTTCACCAACAAGGTAAGCCACATTTTTATTTAAAGGAGAGGGAAGTATTTCATTTAAGGTAGGGGTATCAATTGCTTCTGATAATGCTAACGCAGCTGCTAACTTCATTTCTTCTGTAATTTGAGATGCTTGAGCCATTAAAGCACCTTTGAAAATACCTGGAAAAATAAGCACATTATTAATTTGATTTGGAAAATCAGAGCGACCGGTCCCAACAATAAACGCGCCGGCTTGTTTTGCTAATTCTGGCATAATTTCTGGTGTGGGGTTTGACATTGCAAATATAATCGGTCGATCAGCCATTTCTGCTATCATATCAGGCGTTACTACATTTCCAATACTAACACCGACAAAGACATCAGCATTCACTAATGCATTGCCTAAATCACCTGATTTTTGTTCTAAGTTTGTTAATATTGCTAATTCCTCTTTAACTAAATTTCCTTTAAAATCATTTCGACTACGAGAAATAATTCCTTTAGAATCACAAATAATCACATTTTTAGCACGTAACTCAGGACGAGATTCAATTCCAATCCCTAGTAATATTTTAGCAATGGCAACACCCGCAGCACCTGCGCCATTAATTACAACAGTCATTTCATTTATCGGTTTTTCTGCTAACTTTGCAGCATTAATTAATGCGCCCATTAAGGTAATTGCTGTTCCGTGTTGATCGTCATGCATTACTGGAATTCCAATGTTTTGTAACGATGCTTCAATTTCAAAACAACGAGGGGCTGAAATGTCTTCTAAATTTATTCCCCCAAATGTTGGCGCAATCGCTTTTGAAATTGCAATAATTTCTTCTGTATCTTGAGTGTCTAAACAAATTGGAAAGGCATCTAGTCCTGCATATTCTTTAAATAAAATACATTTCCCTTCCATTACGGGTAATGCAGCTTCTGGACCAATATTACCTAAACCCAATACAGCGGAACCATCAGTAACAACCGCAATGGTTCGCTTTTTTAATGTATAGTCGTATACTTTATTTTTTTGTTTGGCAATTTCTTCACATACTTTGGCAACTCCAGGAGTGTAAGCAACTGATAAATCATCTGTAGTATTAATTTTAATGTTAGATTCTGTTCTTAATTTTCCAATATACTTTTCATGTATTTGAAGTGCTTTTTCATCATAATTCATAGTATCATAACTATACAGTATTCGATTTTATTATAAAAGGTTTTCATGATTTTATAATGCTTTTTATGCAATATTTGTTTTTTTTTATTTAAAATTTTATTGTTTTTTAATTTTATTTTTTTATTTATTATTTAAATGTTTTTTAATTTGATATTTAAAGAACTTGTTAATTATTTTAATATATTTAGTTTATGTTAATTGGGTTTAAAATATGTATCGTTTAACATTATTTTTTTATGGATTACCTCATAAAAATAGAGGTGGTTTTTGTTCTTTAACATCAACTAAGTTAAAAAAGGCTTGCGATTGTGTTAAAAGAATTGGTTCTCAAGCGCCTTTAAGTATTTATTTAAAACAAGTACCGCCTCAGGAAATTAAATTAGTTAAAATAATAAAAGAGTTTCATGATGTATTAAGACCTTATTCAAATGTTCCAATCAGTAGTACTATATTAGTAGAGTTATTGAATAATAATAGTCAAATTCAGATTTCTAAAATTTTCAATGTTGATTCTGAAACAGTTGTTAAAATACAAAGAGAAATTCAAGCATTTAATTTGAAAATAAAAGATGAGATTCATTCTGTTTAGTTTGAATTTTTATTTTAAATGTTTTGAATATATTGTTTATTCATCATATGATATAAAATATGTCAAAACTTCTAAATTTATATCAATTATTTGTTAATGCATCAAAATACTATTTAGATTCTGCGGCTTTAGTTTATTGTGATAGTAATCAATGGGTTGATATTTCATATGATGTACTTTCTCAAAAAATTGATTATTTTTCCGGATTTTTAAATCAACAAGGCATTAAAAAAGGAGATCGAATTGGTTTATACATGGAAAATCGCCCTGAGTGGGTCATTGCGGATATGGCCGCATATCGTTTAGGTGCTGTTGTTGTTCCGATTTACCCTACTTTGTCAGCTCAAGAAGTGGCTTATATTTTAAATGATTCTCAAATGTCATTTATTATCATTGATTCTCAAGCAAGATTTGAAATTGTGGATCATTTATTTAATGACTCTTTTTTAAAATGTATAGTTAATGTAGGGTCTTTTAACTACCCAGAATTATTGCATATCCATTCATTTTATGATGGATGTGCTCAAAAATTAATGGTTAATCCAGTAGATGTTCAGTTAGATGATTTAGCGAGTATAGTTTACACTTCTGGTACAACAGGAGAACAAAAAGGGGTTATGTTAACTCATGGTAACTTTTTGGCTAATGTGAATGATATTTTGTCGGTTTATTCGCTTTCTGCTACTGACCGCGCCTTGTCGTTTTTACCTTTATCGCATGTGTTTGAGCGAACGGCAGGTTATTATACATTAATTGCAAAAGGCGTTACCATTTGTTATGCACAAAGTCATTTAACTGTGGCTAAAGACTTACAATTTATTAAACCGACAGTTATTGTTAGTGTTCCTCGGTTATATGAAAAAATTTATGCTAAAATTATGACCCAAACAGTGGGATGGAAAAAGAAGTTATTAGATTGGGCCATTGATGTTGGTCAATCTAATGGGTTTTATTCTTGGTTGGCTCATCAACTTGTATTTAAAAAAATACTTGCTAAAACAGGTGGTAAACTTAGATTTTGTGTTTCAGGAGGCGCACCCCTTGCAGATCATTTGTGTTCTTTTTTTAATTCAATTGGGTTATTAATTTTAGAAGGTTATGGGTTAACTGAGACCAGTCCTGTAGTGGCATGTAATACAGAAACAGATTATAAGTTTGGTACGGTGGGACAGCCTTTGCCCAATGTGTCATTAAAGGTGTCTGAGGATGGTGAATTAATTGTTTATGGACCCAATGTTATGAAAGGGTATTGGAAAAAAGAAAAAGAGACACAATTCGTATTATCTGCAGATGGTGGATTTAAGACAGGAGATTTAGTTAAAATTAATAATGAAGGATATGTTCAAATTGTTGGCCGTAAAAAGCATTTAATTATTTTATCTAATGGTAAAAATATTGCGCCAAATTATATTGAATCAAATTTACTTAAAAGTCATTATATTGATCAAGTTATGGTAGTGGGAGATTGTCGTAAATTTTTAAGTGCGTTGATAGTTCCTAATTGGGATTTAATAGAATGTAAACGTGATGACCTAACAGCTACGATTAGATTGATTCAAGTTGAATTGGATTTTTATCAATCTCATTTATCTAATTTTGAGCGGGTTAAAAAATTTACTATCATAGAAAATGTATTTACTCAAGATTCTGGAGAGTTGACGCCTACATTAAAATTGAAACGAGATATTATTTTAAATAAATATGCACAATTGATTGAATTAATGTATAATGAGTAGTAGTTGTTTTTAAGAAAATTAAAAAATATTGAGTGTAATGAATAATCAACGATTAGCAATTATAGATGGGCTTAGAACCCCTTTTACAAAAGTAGGGACTGATTTAAAACCATTGTCTGCAGATATGTTAGGTGCAGTTGTTGT
Source organism: uncultured Candidatus Marinamargulisbacteria bacterium (assembly GCA_964002605.1). Classification (GTDB taxonomy): domain Bacteria; phylum Margulisbacteria; class Marinamargulisbacteria; family CAXFGY01; genus CAXFGY01. The sequence continues at coordinate 2,199 of CAXFGY010000031.1, read as the reverse complement.
TCGAGAACTATTATATCGAGTTCCGATTGAACACTCTCAAGTAGATCATGTTGTTTTAGGAAATGTTGCTCAGCCCGGAAACGCAGCTAATATTGCGCGTGTTATTGCTTTAAAAGCAGGCCTATCCCAATCTGTTCCAGCTTATACTGTCCATCGAAATTGTGCATCTGGCATGGAATCGTTATCAACAGCTGCGAATGCTATTTTTTCAGGAGAAGCGGAGATTGTTGTTGCGGGTGGGACGGAATCAATGTCTAATATTCCACTGTTATTTAATGGACAGATGACTGATTTTTTTGAGCAATTGTTTAAAGCAAAGACATTGTCTCAAAAATTACGTGTATTGATGAAATTTCGTTTGTCTTTTTTGAAGCCTGTTATAGGTGTGGTTCAGGGGTTGACAGACCCGGTGTGTGGTTTAGTTATGGGGTTAACTGCTGAAAATATAGCCAAAGACTTTATGATTTCTCGTTCAGATCAAGATGAATTTGCTTTGCAAAGTCATCAACGTGCAGTAAAAGCAGAATTAGATCAATTTTTTGATTCTGAAAGAATGATTTTTCCTTCAGTTATCAAAGGAATGTCTTTTGTGAAGAAAGATATAGGGCCACGTTCAGATCAATCTATAGAAGCATTAAAAAAACTACGTCCTTATTTTGATCGTAAAAATGGAACGGTTACTGTTGGAAATGCTTGTCCTTTGACGGACGGGGCAGCTGCAGTTGTCGTAATGTCGGAGTCTAAGGCTAAATCATTGGGTATTCGGCCTTTAGGTTATGTGAAAGCGTTTGCTTACTCTGGTTTAGACCCATCTCGTATGGGTCTAGGACCTGTTTATGCTATGAATAAAGTATTTCAGAAAACAGGATATCGTTTATCTGATATGGATTTAGTTGAAATTAATGAAGCATTTGCAGCGCAGGTATTGGGGTGTGTAAGAGCGTGTGCAGATCAGTTTTATTGTCAAAAATATTTAAATGTTGATGCATTAGGTGATATTCCTATGGATAAATTAAATGTTCATGGTGGAGCGATTGCTTTAGGTCATCCAGTAGGAACTAGTGGGACACGTATTATTCTAACGTTGTTGCATGCACTGAAGCGTTATGGTTTGCATCGTGGTGTTGCGTCATTGTGTATTGGTGGGGGCCAAGGTGGTGCCTGTATTGTGGAAACGGAGTAAATATGAAACAAGATATCATTTTAACTGAAAAAAATAACATTAAATATTTAACGATTAATATGTTGGATAGTAAAGTTAATATTTTAACCTCTAAGTTAATGAGTCATCTTGAAACTATATTTCAAGATTTAGCTAATCAAGATTTAAAGGCGTTAGTCATTGCCAGCAATAAGCCGGGTATTTTTATTGCAGGTGCAGATATTAATGAAATTAAAGATATTTCTGATGCCTCTGATGCAGAATTGAAAGCGCGTAATGGTCAATCTGTTTTGAATCAATTGGCGTTACTGCCATTTCCTACTATTGCAGCAATCCAAGGTGCGTGTTTAGGCGGAGGCTGTGAATTGGCGTTAGCCTGTGATTATCGAGTTGCTTCTGAAAGTAGTAATATTGGTTTGCCGGAAGTCAATTTAGGTATTATTCCAGGTTTTGGTGGGACTCAGCGATTACCGAAGTTGATTGGTATTCAGCGTGCCTTGCCAATTATTTTAAAAGGAAAGCCGGTTAATGCAAAACAAGCCTATAAACTTTGTCTGATTGATGATTATTTTTCAGATACTTTTTTTGATGATCAGTTAGATTGTTTTATTCAAACTATTTTTGATTCTGTTAAAGTTAAAAAAATTAAAAAGAGAAGAGTAATCAAAGGATTTTCTCGTATTTTAGAACGAACGTTTATAGGTCGTTTGATTATTTTTTATCAAGCTAAAAAAATGATTATGAAAGCAACGAAGGGACATTACCCTGCTCCTTTGGCTGCATTGAAAGCAGTTCGATATGGTTATTTACGTGTTTTATCAAAGGGTCTTTTAAAAGAGGCAAAATTATTTTCTAATTTAGCTGTCAGTCCTTTATCAAAAAATCTAATTCAATTATTTTTTACTAATGAATTTTTGAAAAAATATGTTGGAGATGTACCAGATGATGTTCAATCTAAGATATTATACTCTGCAGGTGTATTAGGTGCGGGTTTGATGGGGGGGGGTATTGCTTGGTTATTAACTTCTCAAGATAAA
>CAXFGY010000030.1:0-11977 GCA_964002605.1 uncultured Candidatus Marinamargulisbacteria bacterium | reverse complement strand
CAGTGACTACGGATGCAAGTACAGGATTACCAAATACAACTGGTGCAACCGCAACGGGAACCACAGTGGCAACGACATCCAGTGATGGCGGAACCGTGACCACAACAAGTTATGATGGTTCAGTGACTACGGATGCAAGTACAGGATTACCAAATACAACTGGTGCAACCGCAACGGGAACCACAGTGGCAACGACATCCAGTGATGGAAATCAAGTAACGACAACTCAAATTGATCAAAATGGAGAAGTTGTGAGTATAGATTCTGTCACTACTGAACCAGACGGAATAGTGATTAATTCAACATATGAGGTAGATAGTAATGGAAACCCAGTTTCAGTATTACAAAGTACAGAAACAGTGACATCAGGAAATACAACAACTGTATCAGTTTATACAGGTGTAGTGAGTCCAGATAATTTAAGTGGAGTAAGACAAGTTATATCATCAGGAAATAGTCAAATTGAAAACGTACAAAATAGCGAGGGTAATATTATTGGAAGTAAAGAAATAATTACATCCGGTAATTTAGTAACTACAATGAGGTTTGATGGTCCAGATGGAACAGGTAATCTTATAGAGGTTATTGAAGTTTTAACTTCAGATAATATCACAATAACGACATTAAAAGACAATTTAGGGCAATTGAGTAGTAGTACTAAAGTCATTACATTATCGGATCGTATTCAAACTATTAATTATGCAGGAGCAGTGAACACTAGTTTTATTATAGGGAGTACAGAAGTCATAACATCAGGTAATACAATAATAACTAAATATTATAACGGCAGTATCAGTTTAGATAATATAATCAATAGTCAATCAATAACGACTTCTGGAAATATTGAAATAACAGTAGATTATAATGGCGATACTAATATGAGTAATATGACAGGAATTACTGAAGTGACGGTATCTGGAAATAGTATAACAACAGTAAAACAAAGCCCACTGGGGGATATACTGAGTATAGTAGAGGAAATAGAAATAGATAATACGATTACAACAATAGAAAAAGATGTTAATGGGAATGTGTTAAGTAGTGAGATTAAAGTAACAGAGGGTAATAAAGTAACCACTATATTTTATAGCGGGGAAATTAGTGATACAAATATTATCCAAAGTATTGTTGTTGAAAAAATAGGCGGTCAGATATTAACAACAATATATGTGGGTAAACCTGGAATAAGTGCAATATTAAAGCAAACCCAAATATCAAAAATTGGAAATATAGTTGATTCAAGTCAGTCAAAGGAAATATCAGTACAAATCAACCAAAAAGGAAAAGTGGTTGGTAGGATTGAAACAGTAGTGAGTAATAATTTGACTACAAAAGTTGAGTATGGAGAAACCAAAGATACTATTCTAAAAACGACAGTAGAATTAATATCAACAAATAATAAGTTGACACGAACCATATACAATGGTGTTAAAAGTAACGAAAATATCATGGGAATAGAAGTTGAAATAGTTTCTGGAAATAAATTAACAAAAGTTCAAAAATTACCAAATGGAATTACATTAAATATTCAAGAAGTAACGACAGAAAAGCATAGCGATGGGACAGTGGTTGCAACAAAAGTTAATAAGACAATGACTCATGAAATCACTAGAATTGAGATAGAAACAACGCTTGGAAATAGCATAGAAACAGTGTTACAAGATAGTAATGGCGTTACTATCAATATTACAGAAGAAATTACGGCAGGAAATAGTGTTACTATATTAGAAAAAGATAATAATAAAAATATAGTCACAACAACAATTAATACTTGGGATCCGACTACAGAGATAACATCATCAGAAAAACAAGATTCAAATGGCGTTGTTATTGAAAGAAAAACAATTCAGATCAGTGATGGAATAACAACAGAAGTACAGACTATAAACGGTGTGCTGACAACATCAAAAACAATTGAAGGTACATTGGGAATGGATCCAGAAACGAGTGAATTAGTGAGTATGCCTAAAACCAAAGGAGAAATAATAAGTGTTTATGATTTCCCAGAAACAATAGACACTAAAAATAATAGTACAAGATTAGGAATTATCAATATGTTAGAGAAAGTCCAATTAACTAAAGACGGTTATTTATCTTCAATCATTAATGATATTGATGCAATTCCAAATAATGATACTTTAACAGCGTTAATATTAGACAATAAAACATTTACAAAAACAGAAAAAGATCAAGCGATTAACTTAATGTCTAATTATTATGAAGATATTATAGAAGTATTAACTGGAAAAGTAATTAGTAGAACAACAAAAGTATCTGAAACGAGTGATCAGGTTGCTTTAAAGCAAGGGAGCTTAGAATTATCATCAAGCAGTAAAAGTGTTAGCTTAGATGGAGGAACATTAAAGATGTCCTCCGCTAAAAATGAAATAAAAGTAGGCGCTTTATTAAAAATAGGACCAGGTTCTAAACTTAAATTATCATTGAATAATACGCTTAAAGGAAATACCTTAGCGATTGATGGAGGGATATTATTAATTGATAGTAATGAGTCATCAACAACAACAGGTGGTACACTATCTAAAAGTTCAGATATAAATGCATCGATTATGATGTCTATATTAGATTCAGGTCATTCTAGTCAAACAGAATGTAGTCAAAGTTATACATTATTTGAATTCTCAACTATTAATGGTAATTTTGATGAAGTCAAACTACCTGAAGCAGAAGAAGGGTGTAGTTGGAATCTAAGTGAATTATATACACAAGGAATTATTTATCAAGAAAGCAATGATGTTCAAGTTGCTAGTAATATTGCTGGCGGGGGAATTCAAGAAATCCTTCTTCATCCTAGTCCTTTACCTCAAGGAGAGGAACTAACTGTCGCAATTTATTTTGGATCAGATTTAAAAGATAGCTCACATGAAATTACAATATATATATTTGATATATTGGGTAGATTACATGTTAAAGATATCCAAGAATTAAATGGAGGAATGATTAACCGAACAGAATTTAATATCGATAATACACAAGAACGTTACTACTATCATGAAATAAAAATTGATTCAACTAAATTTCATCATATGTCAGTGGGAGCTTATAGTGTAATTATAGAAAAAGATGGTGAAGTGATTAGAAGAATAAAATTAGGAGTAAAGCCAACTACTAAAAACTAATTGTTGGTCAACCAAGGGGGTAAAAAATGAGATTTTTAATAAAAATAATTAGCGGAATAATGATAATGACAATATCATTATATGCAGAAGTTGCGTTTGATGTGACTGACCTTGGTGTGTCGGCAGAGTCTATTGCTCTTGGTGGATCACATTCAAGTGCAAAAACAGCTCATGCAATTTTTATCAATCCATCATTCCTGGATAATACGCTGAATTGGTCAGCAGATGCATTTCATACGAATACGATTGAGGATGTAAATATTCAAAATATCAGCCTATCGAAGGCTTATAAATTATATTCTTTTGGTTTAGGTTGGACACGAACAGGAATGAATGACATCCCAAAAACAAGTCAAGAAGATGGTTTAACAGGTAAAAAAGTAGTTAGATCCCCTGATTCATATTCATATAGTTATGATACGCTATATTTTGGAACAAGTTATAAAGTGTTGGATCATATTGTTGTAGGCGGATCAATGAAATGGTTCAGCACAACATTAGAGACGATATCGGGTAAAGGGTTTAATAGTGATTTTGGCTTACAATATATTAAACCTAGTTATCAATTGGCAGTTAGTATCCATAATATTTTTCCAATGTTCAAAATGAATTACAGTGATGCAAGTGGGACCAGTTATGTGGATGAAGAGCTGCCATTAAAGCTTTTTATTAATGGGACTAAAAAAGTAGTGTTTAAAAGAATAGAGTCAAAGTTTCATCTACAGCTTAATAAATCAAAGGCAAGTCCATTGTTGTATGCAGGCGGAGCAACGATATTGTATCAGGGGTTTCCTTATATTGAAGGGTTACTGGGTACACGTAGTGTATTACATTTAGATGATACAATAATGCGTAAATCAGTAGGGCTCAATTTAACGGTTAGAGGAATTAAATTTAGCTATGCGTTTGAGAGTAGCAATGCGCATATGTATAACCAGATGCATTATTTTTCTTTAAGTTTATTTAGTAAAAAAAGAAGTGTTCATCACTAGAATAAAATAAATGATTAATTTTGTTTGGGATTAATATTCAATAAAGGCACAGCATCGCTACCGTTAAAGTGAGGGAGTTTACCGTCCCACTTTTCAGCGATTCGTAGTTGGATTAATTCCGGGTTGTTGCGTAATGCCATTGCTTCACGTTTAATTGCATCAGCTCGCGCTTTAGATCCGACAGAAATTTCATAGGCAGAAGCATCAGCAGCCAATTGTTTTTCAGAGGCAGCCGCTTCAGCTTGAGTAATTCGTTTTAATTTTTCATTTTTAGCTTGTAGTGCTTCTTGTTCCGCTTTTACTTTCATTTCAATTGCACGATTAAACTCATCAGAGAAATTAAAGTCAGTAATCGCAACATTAGCAATTTCAATGCCTTCTTTAATCTTTTTCTTTTCTAATGTTGCATTAATATAGTTTTGAATAGCCCCTTGAATTTGGAGTTTGACAGTGCCACGCTTTGTAATGAGTTCTTCAGCAGTATATTGGGCAGTAACGGCTTTGACAGATTCGCCAATGGCAGGTTCAATAACACGGGCTTGAATTTGGCGGTTAAGACCCACTTTTTGATAGGTGTAAGGTGCCATTGTCCCATTGATAGAGTATTGAACTTCAACTGTTGTACGAACAGTTTGTAAATCTTTGGAAGAAGAGAGCGCATTAGAGCGACTATTCATTAGTCTAACATCAACTTTAATAATCTGATCGGCAAAAGGGATTTTAAGGTGAAAGCCTTCAGGTAAAGAAAGCGGTTGAACAGCACCCAGTCGTTTAACAACGCCTACTTTGCCTGCATCAATAATAACAAATGAAGCAGGGAGTAAAAGAATAATAATAAATAGTATAGGAATATATTTAGAAAGTTTATTGAACATATCAGAATTAAAATTAACAGTTTGAGCCATAAAAATCTCCCTTTAAAAATAAGTTTAAAATATTTCTTTCAAAATAGTATATTATATAGTTAATGTACACAATGTTTTTTTAGGTGGTACTACTGCGGTGGTACTACTGCCACTGTAATATCATCTGGTTTTTCTCTAATTACCCCGCAAACAGATGCAATCAAGGACGCTCTATCTTTAATATTAAGTTCATCACATAATGTAATAAGTTTACCAGCTAAATCGGTTTGAAATAGTATTTTTGATGGATCATTTGGGCAGGTTTTACTTAAATTATCGATATATCCATCAGTTGCAATGATAACGGTATCTCCGTCATTTATTGGCATAATAGTTAAAGATGGTTTTTGTCGGTATGCATCATGAGCATTGATCACTGCACCGGGGTCTTCTGGGTCGGATGACTTTATGGAGGCATTTAAAAAGTTTTTTTCAAAGAAAATATTATATCCAGTGTTTAACTGTGTAACATTGTTATAATAATACACATTTAGTGGTACAGTAATTTTATTTTTATAAATAAAAGTACTAGAGTCTCCCCAAGAAAATGCAAATACATAATTTTGATTTTCATATTGAACTAAAAACGTCAGTTCAAGAGTAGTGGAACTATTTTTAGGATAAATATTCTTAGCAATTTTTTGGACTGCGTTCGTTACATCTTCAAAAAACTTTGAAATACGATCGTATTTTGATTTGTCTTGATTTATTAATTCGTAAAATATGGTTTTGAATGCATCTGAATTAATCCATATACCCAGTTGATTATTAATATAGTTAGAAGCAGCAATTCCATTTTCATTTCTTTCAAATGGCGTTCTGGGAAGTCCTATGCTGACACCGTCAGTACAAATAATAGCTTTTATTTCCGGTATGTCAGGGGGGTGTATGACAGAAATACAATCCTCATTATCCGTTTTATGAGGTCCAGGGTGGGTCGCAATAGATATTTCATTAGAAGGGATATGACAAGGCGGTTGCTGTAAAATATTTTTAATCATTTCGATATTATTTTTAGTATAGGGGTCGCTTAATTTAAGCGTACTTGGGTTAATCTCCATTATAGTTAAAAATTTCTGCATTTTTTTACAAAATTTTGAAGTGTCTAGTAGGGGTGGCGGCTGTGTCGCATAAGGCCTTGTACTGTCTAAATTTGTAGGCCAGGAGCGATAAAGTTGATTAGCTGTATTTGTGTTCGGTACCACACTAAGCAAGCGGGGTTTTTTTAATTCTTGAAGTGGTATTCGATTAAGCATAATATTCGAAAGATTTAATAAGTTAAGTTATAATTAATTGAATGCCTTTAATAATCATATTCACAGCAATAGAGCCCATAATTAAGGCCATCATTCGACCAATAATATTAATATAACTTTCCATAAAGTCATGTTTTTTAATTGCAACTCTACTGAATAAAACTTTTAACATAATTAAGCTGAAAGCAGATAGCAGCGAGGCGGATACAATGACAATGATTGTCCAAGTTGGCGATAGCACGGATCCTGCATAAATACTGGTGCTAATTGTACCTGGGCCAAGCATAAATGGTAGTGTGGCTGCGCCACCAATATGTTCAATAGGGCCTCTTAAAAGATTAATTGATTTTGGACCCGATATCATCTGTTGAAGTGATATCAACGTAAATAGAATACCCCCAAATATCATAAAAGAGCCAAAGTGGATTTGAAGCACCGATTGAAATAAGTAATCTCCACTAAACGCAAATCCGATAAAAATTAAAGAACTAATCCAAAATGCACGAAAAATAACATATGAGAACCGTTTTGAAGAAAGTGACTGAATAAGTTCAATGAGGTAAATACTCATTAAAAAAGGATTAAACATAACCAATAATAATATTAGAATATCAAAAAATTGATTTGGCAATATACTCATTATCATTTTTATTATATAATAAGAATTTAAAAAAATGCAATAAAAAAGGTGTATAAATGACAAGAAAAGCATTATTAGTTATTGATCATGGTTCTAAGCGTAATAGTGCAAATATTATGTTAAATGATGTGGTTGAATTATTACGTCAAAAGCGTCCTGATTTAATTATTGTTGGGGCACATATGGAACTTGCAAGTCCCAGCATTGAAGAGGGTATTCAGGATTGTGTTGACAGGGGAGCAACTCATATAATTGCTCATCCGTATATGTTGTCTCCAGGTAGACATGCCAAAGAAGATATTCCACACATGGTTAGAGAGGCTTTAAAATTACATAAAGGGTTAACAGGAGAAGTAACAGCCCCATTGGGAGTAGATTCATCATTAGCTGAATTGGTATTAAAGCGTGCTAACCTATAGGATCTTTAGTGGTATTACCGTATAATAATAGATAGTGGTATTAAATAAGAAACAAATGGGTTTAATTAGATATTATGTTTAGGAGGATTTGATGAGTTTAAATATTTATTATGATAATGATTGTCATTTTGAGGGGATTAAAAATAAGAAAATTACAATTTTGGGTTATGGAAGTCAAGGTCATGCCCATGCACTGAATCTAAAAGATAGTGGTGCGCTAGATATTACAATTGGCTTACGTACTGGATCTACTAGTCAAGAGCGTGCTGAAAAAGCAGGGTTTCAAGTGTTAGATCCAGTCTCAGCAGTTAAAAATGCCGATATTATTATGTTTTTAGTACCAGATGAGCAGCAGGCATCATTATATCAACAAGTGGAGTCATCCGTTAAACAGGGAGCCGCATTAGCATTTGCACATGGATTAAATATTCATTTTAGTTTAATAAAACCCCGTGAAGATTTAGATGTATTTATGACGGCACCTAAAGGGCCAGGACATACCGTTCGAAGTGAATATTTAAAAGGTGCTGGAGTACCCTGCTTGATTGCAATAGCAAAAAATATATCGGGTCAAGCAAAAGAGATTGCCTTGGCATGGGCATCAGGTGTTGGTGGCGGCCGTGCTGGGATCATTGAGACAACATTTAAAGATGAATGTGAAACTGATTTATTTGGAGAACAAGCGGTGTTATGTGGGGGCGTCACTGCATTAATGCAGGCGGGTTTTGAGACATTAACAGAAGCAGGATATCCCCCAGAAATGGCATATTTTGAATGTTTGCATGAAATGAAACTCATTGTAGATTTAATTTATGAAGGTGGAATGGCTAATATGCGCTATTCAATTTCTAATACAGCAGAGTTTGGGGACTATTTTACTGGCCCTAAAGTAATAACAGATGAGACCAAAGCCGCAATGAAAAAAGTATTAAAAAATATACAGTCTGGTGAGTTTACAAAGACATTTATTGAAGACTGTAAAAAAGGGTACCCTCAAATGAATCAATGGCGTGCAGCAACAAAAGCACATCAGCTAGAAGCAACGGGTGAAAAGCTTCGTGGTTTAATGTCTTGGATTAAAGACAATAAGTTAGTCAGTGAAACAGTCAAGTAGCGTTTATTAAATTCAGTTATCATATTAATTGTTTTTACGCTTTTCCTACAGAAGAGTGTATGTTTGATCATTAATAGTTTATGCAATATTTTTTATGCAAGCCTTAAGTAAATAGGATTATCTTATAGTGTAATGATAATTAGTTATCGTGTTTTAAGATGTTTAATAGTATCGTTATTAATGGGGTCTAATTTTTTAGGAACTATTGATGGGTTTTTGTATAGTGTTGAATTGACTGGTAAAGCAGTTGTGACGAATACTGACTTACTTGATCCAATTAAATATAGGAATGATCGTTATCTTATTGATGAAATAGATCCATTAACAAAACCTGTTCAACAGACGATTAAAGAAGCGGTTCAACAAAGAAATATTGAGATTAAAAAAAAGGGGGAGATCACAAAGTCCATAGAACTATTTAATGGAAAAACGACTACAATTTCTTCAGCACAAGGTGCCGTAAGTATTGTAGATAATGAAGGGAAATTAATAATGCCATCCGGGACATTTCAGACGCCTATCCAATATTATGATTTGCCAAGTGAAATAACTAAAGCGTCTCGAAAAGAAATTATTGATTTATTAGATAAATTAAAAATTACAGATAAAGTTAATTGGGGTGATTTTTTAACAGATAATGAAAATATTCCAAATATACTATTAGAATGGGTAGATAAAAGTATGTTTGATAATGAACATGAAAAGCAAAAAGCAAAAGAGTTAGTCATTAATAATTATAGTGCAATTCAAATATTATTAAGGGATAACGTTTTAAATCAAGAAACTAAAATTAAGGAAACAGCAAACAAAATAACATTGCAGGCAGGCCAATTATTTGTTGAAACACCAATAGTGAATAAAAGTTTAGAAATAGAGAAAGGAATATTAAAATCAGTTGCAAATATCAATGTAAAAATAGAAGGGGAAGGGCAGTTGATTGTTGCTGCTGAGGCACAATTAAAAATGCCGCTAAATAGCCTGGTTTCTGGGTATCGGTTACAGATCCATGGGGGCAAGTTAATGATTGAAAATGAAGAAGAAAAAAAGGGGACACTTGTAAATGCGAGTATAAATCAAGCAATACTAATGTCTCAATCAGATCCCTTAAATGAATCTGAATCAGTTTGCAACCGAAGTTATCAGTTATTTGAATTTACAGAAATTATTGGCAAATTTGATCATGTTACGTTACCAGAAACAGCATTAAATTGTAGTTGGAATCTGAGTCAGCTATATTCACAAGGACATATTTTTGAAGAAAATAAAGGACTGGATACTACAGAAGTTCATAATACTGGGGTTGACCATTTTTATGCTTATCCAAGCCCAATTGAACAAGGAGAGGACTTGCGGCTGGGTCTATATTATGGCAATCAAATTAATGATGATGCAAGGTTTATCGTGTATATATTTGATATGTTAGGGCAGTTACATGTTAAGAAAGAAGCATTTCAAAAAGGTAATTTAGTAAATTATCAGGATAGTACCTATTGGTATAGTGAAATAACAGTTTTGAGTGATGAGTTTCATCATATGGCTGTTGGTGGATATAGTATTTTATTGGTGTTAGCTGGAGAAGTCGTTCATAAAACAAAATTAGGAGTAATACCGCGTAAAAAGTAACGTTAGGTCAATGAAGAGGATGGTATGAAGTTTAGTGATTGTATTTGTATATTTATCATAGTCAGTATTTTAGCAATTCAGTCAAAAGCTGAAAACATACTTGATATAACAGATTTAGGGGTATCTGCTGAGTCAATTGCATTGGGTGGAATTAATTCAAATTTAAAAACCGCACAGGCTGTATTTGTAAATCCAGCACAATTAGACCATCAAGTTAAGTGGTCTATTGATACCTTTTATACAACAACCATTCAGGATGTATCAGTCCAAAACCTTAGTGTATCCCAATCGTACAAAAACTTTGTAATCGGACTGGGTTATGCAGCGTTAGGTATCAAAGGAATTCAACAAACAACAATAAACAATAATAATTCAGCAGTTAATAATATTATTTTGAGTTCAGCAGCCCCTTATTCATATTATAATAGTAAGTATTATGTGGCGGGAAGCATGGCACTTCTGCAAAATATTAGTTTAGGCGCATCAATAAAAATACTGCATTCAGAAATATATAATATTGTTGGACAAGGAATCAATAGTGACTTTGGGGTATATTTTATTAAGTCTGGATATCAGTTAGGAGTTGGAGTTCATAACATATTTCCAGGATTAAATATGAGATATTCTGATGGTCGGTCAGGGGAGGACTTGCCATTTAAACTGTTTATTAATAGCTCTAAAAAAAGCAATTACAAAAATATAGAATCATCAATTCATTTTCAGTTAACTCAGTACGAAAAATATCCCTTATTTTATGCAGCTGGAATTGCGATAAAACATCAACATTTCCCTTATATTGAAGGATTGTTTGGTTTGCGTACCATGTTGCATTTAGATGAAACAGTAATGCGAAAATCAGTAGGATTAAATTTAAAAGTTAAAGGGATTAAGTTGAGTTATGCCTATGAGCAGACAGGAGTAATTTATTACGACAAGATGCACTATATTTCCTTAAGTTTATTTAATCAAAGAAAAACAAGATATAAGCAAAGTCAATTGGGTATTTCAAAAAAAATAAAGTCAACAGAAGCAGCAATAAATGGGTATAAGAAAAAAATCAAAAAAATAGACGCATATCAGCAAACGATATCAGCGTTATTCAGTAGAACCAAAAGTAAATTAATACAGTTAAAGCTGATAAGTGAAGGTCAAAAAAGTATTCGAGATAGTCAATTGAAGGCAGATAGGAAAAAGTTGAAAATGTTATTAAAAGTTGAAAAAAAAGAGTTAAATAGGTTGTTAAGGCGCCAAATAAAAGGTCAGCGGCAAATAACTAAATTAAAGAAATTATTGCAACGGTCGCAAAATAGTATTAGGACTTATGAAAAAAAATATCAGTTAAAAAACGAAGAGCAGAAGCAATTACTCGCTAACAAAAAGCAATACGAATCGAATAGGTCCGTTTTATCAGTTAAAAATAAAATTGAAATTAGAAAGAAAATTAATGATTCAAAAGTAAAACGTGAAAAGATTGTGATTGCAATCAAAAAAGAAAAAAACAATATTAATAATTATCAGGCTCAATTAAAAGAAAAACAAGATATCATTTTTAATGAAAAAGAATTAGTTAAAACGCAGCAAGAGAAGGTGGATTATTTATATTATGATTTGTATCCCAAGAGAGTGATTAGTCAGTCTCTCAAAGAGTTACAGAAAGAATTGTTAAAAACCAATAAAGTATTGAATATGAGAACAAGACAATTGCAAGCGCAACAAAAAAAACTTAATTATTTGTTTGAAAAACAAAAAAATGATAAAAGTTTGAAATAATCAATCTTAAGCTGAAAAATAAATAAGATTAAATAAATAAAGATCAATCTTGAATAAATTAAAGTAGCTCTGTCGCGAAATGCCTAATCTTCACAATTTTCACCTTCGTTATGGTGCGCTG
>CAXFGY010000029.1:0-12019 GCA_964002605.1 uncultured Candidatus Marinamargulisbacteria bacterium | reverse complement strand
ATATATTGGCGGCAATACCAGCCATTAAGGCAGCTCCAAAGGCGGTGGTTTCGGTGATTTTGGGTTTTTCAATGGGTATATTTAAGATATCTGCTTGAAATTGTAGTAAAAATTGGTTGTCGGTGGCGCCGCCGTCTACTAAGAGTGATTGAAAAGTTAGATTGGGTTCATTTTTAGAAATTGTATTAATAACATCTTTAGTTTGGTAGGCTAATGATTCTAGTGCAGCTCGGGTGATATGAGCGGTTGTGGTGCCACGGGTGAGTCCAATAATCATGCCACGAGCAGTGGGATCCCAATGGGGTGTTCCGAGTCCAGATAGCGCAGGTACAAAATAGACATTGTCATTTGAATCGATACTTTGGGCTAATGTTTCGCTTTCTTCTGCTGATTTAATGAGTTTAAGGCCATCTCTGAGCCATTGAATGATAGAACCGCCGATAAATATACTTCCTTCTAATGCATAACTGATTTGGTTGTTGCGTGACCATGCGACTGTTGTAATGAGTTGGTTAGAATGGATTAATTTTTTTCCAGTCGGTGCCATAATAAATAGACCCGTTCCGTAGGTGTTTTTTAATTTTGAAGTATTGCTGCCACATTGGCAAAATAAGGCGGCTTGTTGATCACCGATAATTGATTTGATTGGTAATGCGGTTTGGGTTATATTAGCGTCTGTGGTAGCTAAGTGACCTGCGCTATTTTTAATTTTAGGTAAAATATGGTGAGGGATGTTAAATAATGCGAGTAAATCTTCGTCATAGGTATTGGTATTGATGTTGTAGAGCATGGTTCGTGATGCGTTTGAATGATCGGTGATGTGACTTTTTTGATTCGTGAGATTCCACACAATCCAGCTATCAATGGTACCGACTAAGATATTTTTTTTGTTGATTTTGTGACCATTTTCGAGGAGCCATTCAATTTTAGTGGCAGAAAAGTAAGGATCTAACGGGAGTCCTGTTTTTTCTTTGATCATAGATTGGTATGGGGAAAGCGTTTGACAGCGTGTGGTTGTGCGTCGGCATTGCCAAACAATGGCGTTATAACAGGGTTGGCCACTTTCTTTATCCCACATTACGATGGTTTCTCGTTGGTTTGTGATCCCAATTCCAGCAATGCTTGTGGGGTTTAATTTTTTATAGACATTTTTAAAAACAGTTAATGTGGTGGAGAGGATTTCCATAGGGTCATGTTCAACCCAACCAGGATTTGGAAAGTATTGTTGAAATTCTTGATAGGATTGGGCCATGATTGAACCAGTATGATCAAAGGCAATCGCACGATTGCCAGTCGTTCCTAAATCAAGTGCGATAATTGTTTCTTTTTTTGTCATTTGAGTTGAGTGAGTTTTGGCGTTAGAGCTCGTTAACTATTTAAAATAGGTGTAAATTTATTTTTATATTGTTTGAGTAGATACAGTTCGCAGCCACCTAAAATAAGGGGAAGAGCAAGCCCTTCTGGAGCGAGAAATAAGTGAAATAGTATGATGTTGATTAAAACAGGCGCCAATATAATTAGTGCCAAGGGTACTTTTTTATTGGTTAATAATAGAAGCCCACAACTGATTTCTGTAAGTTTTAAAAGGGGAAAAAAGTAGCTAGCAGCACCTAGTCCGGTGATAAATTGACTTGCATTTCCAATGTATGCAGGCATGGGTATAAAATGAAAAAAACCATTTAAACCAAAAAGTGTTAGGAGTCCGCCGAGCAATAGTCGTGCAATGGTTGTTTTTTTATTCATTTTTAGCTCCTTTTTGTTTGATTTTGTTATGGTGATTAATTTTATAAGAATATCATTGAAGAATCTATTTGAGTAGTCAGCTAGTTTCTTTGTATGACTTGTGGTATAAACTTTTAAAATGAATAAAATATGGTACCCGTATGCACAGCATGCAACAATGATATTGCCGTGGGTGGTTGCTTCGGCTCAAGGGGTTGAATTAAGACTTGAGGATGATTCTGTTTTGATTGACGCAATTTCATCGTGGTGGTCGACGATTCATGGTTATAATCATCCTGAGTTAAATCACGCTTTAACAGATCAATTATCTCGAATGGCTCATGTGATGTTGGGAGGTTTGACGCATCAAGCTGTTCAGCAATTAGCTACTAAATTAGTTGAAATTACGCCGCATGGTTTGGCGCATGTTTTTTTTTCAGATAGTGGGTCGGTGGGTTGTGAAGTGGCGATGAAAATGGCGCTTCAATATCAAATCAATTTAGGAAAACATGCTAAAAAGCAGTTTATTGCCCTTCGTCATGGTTATCATGGTGATACATTAGGGGTGATGTCTTTAGGAACAGATGATGATGCGATGCATCAATTATATAAAAAAATTGTCTTTCCACAATTTTTTGTTACTGCTGGTGATGTAGATCAATTGCAGCAGTGTTTAGAATCTTATCATGATCAGATCGCAGCGATGATTGTTGAACCCCTTATGCAAGGGGCTGGTGGGTTTTTGTTACATTCCCCTGATTATTTAAATCAAGCAAAACAACTATGTGATAAGTATGATATTCTTTTAATTTTTGATGAAGTTGCAACTGGATTTGGACGTACAGGAACTTTATTTGCTGCAGATCAATGTGATTTCACACCGGATATTATGGTTTTGGGAAAAGCATTAACAGCAGGTTATATGGGACATGCAGCGACATTGGCTACTGAGGCGGTATTTAACGTATTTTATTCTCATGATTTTTCTAAGTCTTTGATGCATGGACCTACTTTTATGGGAAATCCCTTGGCATGTGCGGTGGCTTTGAAGAGTATTGAAATTTTTTTTCGGGAAGATTATTTGATTAAAATTGCTCGTATTGAATCACAATTACGGTCTTTGTTAGTTTCTTGTCAGTCGTTTTCTAGTGTAAAAGCGGTTCGTGTAAAAGGAGCAATGGCTGTGATTGAATTTAACTCTTGTTCGCATTTGAAAGGAGTACAGGAATTTGCGAAGTCTTATGGTGTTTGGTTACGTCCATTTGATCGATTTTTGTATACGATGCCACCTTACATTATTTCAGATTTTGCGCTATCCCAAATTATGGATTGTATGATATCGTGGTGTGAGCGTTGCGAATGAAAAGTATTACATTTAATTTACAGAGACAAGTAATGACTGAATTGGACAGTGCATCTGTATCAATTTCTTTTTCAGATACATTGTCGACATTAAGAGGCGCTTCTTTTTTTACATCAGCCTATTCTTTGCCTGTAAAGGGAAAAGGACAGTTTTTTTTACCTAAAGCACATTATAATCGTTTAAAAGAGTGCTATTTTTTACTTTATTCTCGCTGTGAATTTTCCTTAACAGAAACTCAATTTAATAATTGTATTGATCAGTTGTTGTTTATTAACCCTTTATCTAATACAGATCAAATGCAGGTTTTAATTGTTGTTTTAGGAGGAAAGTCTCAATTTCAAGGGTCTGGAGAACGTGTTTTTTCTAATGGATTTGAAGGGGATATTCGCGATGTTTTATTTATTGCACAGCCAATGAATTTGAAACCGCAATGGAGTTTTACAGGTGGGATTAATGTGATGACGTATTGTTACCAACGTTCTAATGCACAAGCAAAGCCCACGTCGTATTGGGGCGGAATTCATGGTCAATGGCGGTTGACGTATTATAATACTTTCTTTTTGTTAGCAGGACAGTATTATTCTGATAATACCTATTTAGAACAAATTTATAAGAAGATGATAGGAGTGTCAGTGGTTGAACAGTCAAGACGGTTGGCATTGTCACGTGAAGTACGTTTGAATAATATATCATTTTTAACACAGTATTCTTTTCAAAATACTGATTTTGATCAATTGGTTCAGCATTGGTTAGCGGATAAAAATCGTAGTGAGATTATTGATTTAGAAGGACGTTTTATGAAAGATATCATTCATGATGTTATTTTTACTTCACCAGAAGGGATGATTCTTGAAGGGTCGACTTTTTCATTATTAATTTTAGATAAAAATAGACATTGGGTTATTATTCCATTGGAATCTGAAGCTGGTGTTATTTTAGAAAGTATAACGGTTAAATTTATTAAAAACGCATTATTGTTTGCTTCTATTGATTTTATAGAACGAGGTATTAATGTAGCTGATTTAAAATCTTGTATGGGTGTTTTTGCAGTGTCATCTACTCGTTTACAGTTTTATAATGATCGTGTTGAATTGCAGCCGATTCGACACTGCAATGGCAATGAAATAGGTCAAGAGTTAGTGACAAAATCATCAGAATATTTACAACTTAGTCAGGCATTGCTGAAGTATCAGCAGCATTATCAGTCTTAGGTAGTAATTATTGATTTTTAGTTGGTAATTTTAGGTGTTCCCATTCTAATAATCCCCCTTCAACATTATATAAAGAGGCATTGATATAGGGGCTGAGTAATTTACAAGCTTGTCCACTACGGTGACCACTGCGACAAAGAAAATAAATGGTATTATACGTCTGTAATGATTCAAGCTGTTCATCAAGCTGGTCTAAGGGAATATGGAGTGACGGCGTCATATGGATGTTCTCGTATTCTTCATGTGTTCGAACATCTATAATGACTTCTTTTTCGGTTAAACTTGGAATGGTTTTGTATAACGCTTCAACACTAATGGTTTGCATAATAAGTTGGGATGATTAGTTGATGCTTATTTTTTCTCTTTATACACCGCATGTTTACGGATATGGGGATCATATTTTTTAATTTCTAATTTATCTTTTGTATTGTCTTTGTTTTTGGTGCTATGATAGGAATGACCACTTTCAGTGCTTTGTAGAATGATGTTATTTCGTTTTCCTTTTTTTGCCATTATTACTCCATTTACTTAATTAATTCGGTTGCGTTGTTTTTTCTAAGTACATAAAGAAGTCCTTTTTGGCCTATATTTTTTAATATTTTAGTAGTAACACGTAAGCGTATCCATTGTTTAGTTTCTGGGTTCCAAAATCGTTTCCATTGTAAATTAAGTTTTTGGACTCTTTTTGTACGGCGCTTAGAGTGCGATACATTATTTCCAACAAGTCCCTTTTTTTTTGATACCTGACATTTTCTTGACATAATAATTAACTCCTATAAGACTCCTTATTTTAACATAAGAAGTTCGAAATTTTAACAAATATATTTGATTTATGCAATTCATCGGTTTTTATAATCATTACGTTAGGTTTTTTAAAAAATAGGGAATAGTAATAATATGATGATTCAGCGAACTTTTAATCAGCTTAAATGGGCTGTTTTTATTGGGCTTTTTTCTTTTTTTATGGTCACAAGTGGTTATTTTTTGGGTTTATTTGATTTTTTAGAATATCAGTTATTTGATTATCGTGTAACATTTTCTGAACAATATACGCATCATCACCCTGATATTGTATTGATTTTAATTGATGAGCCGTCTCTTACTGTGATGGATCCGTTGATTGGCGGTTGGCCTTGGCCACGTTCGACTTATGCATCATTAATTTCTTTTTTATCTCGATCAGGTGCTTGGATACAGGGTTTTGATATTTTGTTTACAGAATCTCAAAAAGAAGCGTTTGTTCAAGGGCGTCTGTCTCATGATAGTCAATTGGTTAAGGCAACGGCTGAATTTGGACCAGTGATTCATGCATTTCAGTTAGCTGTTGATCGAAATCGGTTAGAGTCTTCATTTTTAATGTCGCTTCCATCATCTATTGAAAATCATATTGTTAAGGGGCATTTTAATGAGTCGGTGTTGCTATCGTCTACAGATTGTTTTTTACCGTTTGATGCGCTTTTATTAGGGTCTACGGGGATCGGATTTGTTGATGTTCAGCCAGATTCTGATGGGGTTGTTCGGTCTGTTGATTTATTCCGAGAGTATCAAGGACATGTTTTTTCTTCATTACCAGTACGGATGGCATTATCTTATTTAGATGATGATCAATCGGTTACTATGGATCGGTATAGGGCAATTATGGGTCGTTATGAATTACCATTAAGTCGTTATGGGGGTAGTGATATTCCGAAATATTTAGTTAAATTGAAACGGACATTTCAAACATTTTCGGCAGGTGCAGTGTTACAGACCATTCAAGCGTTAAACAGAGGGGATTTAGATGATATGTTGATTTCACCAGAGGTGTTTAAAGATAAAATTGTCTTTATTGGGACAAGTGCGACAGCAACGTATGATCGATTAGATTTGTCGTTGGATACTTATATGCCAGGTGTTTTTTTACAAGCGTCTGTTTTAGATAATATTTTATTGCAAGATACCTATCGAGTAATACCGTTTTGGATTAATGGTATTTTGGCTTTGGGATTGATTTTAGGTGCGGGTGTCATCGTTTGGTGTATGGGTCGTTTTGTTTTTCAAGTTATTGGGTTAATTGTTTTAGGTGGTGGGTTTTGTGTGTTTATTGTCGGAATATTTGCTTGGCAATCATGGGTGTTTTTAATGGCTTTTCCATTACTTTGTTTTTTAGCGATGATTGTGTCTAGCTATGGATACTTATCTGTTGTTGAAGGGAAAGAACGGCGTAAAATGAGAGGAATGTTGGCGCAGTATGTTTCTCCGGTTGTTTTATCAGAAGTGCTTGATAAGTCTGCTGATGTTGTGGCACCTGAAGTAGGGAGTCATGAACAGTTGACGGTGTTATTTTCGGACATCCGTCAATTTACACAATTAGCGGAGTCTTTACCAGCGGATCAAGTGGTTGAAATGTTAAATTATTATTTGAGTCAGATGGTAGATGTGATTTTTGAGTGTCAAGGCACTTTAGATAAATTTATTGGCGATTCGATTATGGCTTTTTGGGGGGCACCGATTCGTTCGGATTTGCATGCCACAGATGCGGTAATTGCCGCATTAGCAATGAATCGATGTCAGGTTTCTATTAATTCCTATTATGCTGAAAAAGGATGGCCGTCGATTCAATTTGGTGTGGGGGTTCATACTGGACCGGTCATTTTAGGCAATATTGGTTCTAGTCAGCATTTGGATTATACGATTATTGGAGATACGGTTAACTTTACATCTCGTTTGGAAGGGTTAACGGGTTACTATAATATTCCTATTTTAATTTCTGATCAGACAAAGCAGCAACTTGATGCATCAATTTTAGTTCGTATAGTGGACTATGTTCAGGTTAAAGGGAAGTCTGAAGCTGTATTTATTTTTCAGCCATTGGGATATTTGAATGATGATTGTAATTTTGCGAAATTGCAGAATGTTTGTGCTGATTCAGATCAGGCGTTTGATTTATATCAAAAACGACTATGGGATCAGGCGATTTTGTTGTATGATCGTATTCTTGAACAGATTCCGGGTGATGGTGTTGCGTTAAAAATGATTGATCGATGTCGTTTTTTTAAAGTATCTCCTCCGGATCAATTGTGGGATGGGCGTTATATTTTTGAAGTTAAGTAATTTTAAAGTAAATGATGCAATTTTTTTATTGTTTTTTAGATTAATATAATGTTTTTTTTTTTTTAAAAAGGAAAAAAATTATGAATAAATTTGGAGGTAATTTTGTATAGTATTGAAAATAGTAGTCAAGCATATGGAGGAGTATGTAGCAGATCCTTTCCTCCAAAACATGGAGGGACACTTAAACATACAGCTAATCATGCTTTATTGAGTTTAAGAGAGCTGCCTAATGTTAATAAAAAAAACTTGGATGATTTAAAAGAGAGGATATTGTGTCACTTGAATACTCAGGGTATATTAGCTGAATTTAGTAAGAAAAATGGTGATCTGTATTTACGACAAAAGAGTTCTAGTTATGATAATAGTTTTGATTATGTTAGTAGAAATGAAATTGGATTTTACTATAGACATAAGATAGATAGACAAAAGCATGTTATTATTGATTCTCGAGATGGAACTATTTATGCATTTAACAGTAAATTTCATCAAGATAAATCAACTGATTTTTTAAGAGTACAAAAATTAAATTATGAGAGTATCCTTAAAAATGCTACTTATGGTAAATTTAGATATTTAAATTTTACTATTAGCTTTGAATTTTCAAATTTAGATTATGATTTAGACCCTAATATTTCTTTTGATATTTGTAAATCATTCAACTCAAATGAATTTTTTTTACGTTTAGGATCTTATAAAGAAGATCCTTATTATCCACGTATTTTATTCCAACCATCTAAAATAATTAATTTTAAAATCAATCATAATTTAAATTGTGTTTATGCTGGTGAACTTATTTCTCGATTTGATAATATGTATCAAACAGGATGTATTAAAAACGGAAAAGTTGTTTTTTTAAAATAAAAATAAGTTTATGTTTAATATAATGTGTGATGATGTAAATATTTGAATTTATATATTTTTCTGGGTGTATTTTTTGTTGAAATTGGACTTTATATTCACTTAGGTAAGAATGATTGAACTTTAAAAATAGTTATATTTGTATAAAAATTAGCTGTTTATTTTTAGTTAAATTAGGTTTAATTTGAATTTTTTTTGGGCATATATAGTAATACAGATAGTAAACAATTTTTTTAGGGGGGCTTGTGCAGCAATTTCTTTTTATTTGCTATATTTTTTTTAGTTTTTTATTTGGTGTGTGTTTTTCGCAAGGTATTGATGCGTCTAAGTTAGATTCTGTTTGGTATGTTCATAGTTTAAAGGCCCCGGTTTATACTGAGCCTAAAATTCAGCTTAATCCTTTCTTTCAATTATTTAGAGGAGATAAAGTGACAGTTCAATTCGTTCAAGGGTCTTGGATGTTGATTGAAGATGGAAATAGCCGTGATGGTTGGATTTATGAGTTGTTATTGTCTCAAACTGTTCCTAAAGATGAAATAAAATCTTTTGAGGATGATGTTGTGATTACAAAGTCACAGCGGGTTCGTGCGGCGATGTATTCTAATTCGGCGGCTTCTCGGGGGTTATTGGCAGATTCTCCATTAAATAATCGTGAATTTGATTTTCACTCGGTTGAAATTATGGAAAGTCTAAGTGTGTCTTTGCAAGAGGGGAGTCTTTTTATACAACAGCGGAGATTAAAATGATATATGATCGTTCTTTTTTTTATATTGTTTTTTTTATTTTTTTTTCAGTGGGTGTGATGGCGGATTCTTCTTTTCGTTATCGTGCGTTTCATTATCAAGATTTGTTAATACCTGCTCAGTTGGATGTTCAAGCTGAAGTATTGTTTGGTCGTGATTTAGCGGCTCGTATTTTGGCACGATATCCTTTAGTAGATGATCCAGAGATACAGTCTTATGTTAATTTATTGGGTCAGGGGATTGTGGCATTGGTGGGTCGGTCTGATCTTGATTATCATTTTGCGGTGATTGAGGCAGATCATTATAATGCGTATGCAACACCTGGGGGGTATATTTTTGTAACACGTGGATTAGTGAAAGCATGTCAAAATGAAGCACAATTAGTGGGGGTGTTATCTCATGAGATTTCACATGTTAATCGTAAATATATTGTCGAAAAGTTTAATATTCGTGGGTATCAATCATCTATTTTTAATGATATTGGCATTGTTATTGGAGGTGCAACGCAAACGACACGTTTGGGAGTGATGACAGTACTGGATCAGGTCATGGAGATGTTATTTACAGGATTGGATCATGATGAAGAATTACGTGCGGATCGGGATGCAGCTACTTTTATGTCATTATTACATTATGACCCTATGTGTTATGTTTTTTTTCTTGATCAGTTATTGACTCATTCGGGTTCCTATAGTGTGTCTCGAACTCATCCGGATTTATTAGATCGCGAATTATTTATTAATGAAGGGATCATTTCAACCGAGTTATTTGATGACTCTTGTAGTCAGGAGAGGTTTAATCAGTATGTTCAGTTATAGAATTATTTTGATAGTGATATTGATTTGGGTAATCAGTTTTTTTTCGATTATTGATGCCAATTATTTACATTATAAAAATACGTTAATAGGGGGACGTGCATCAACAATGGCTGGCGCTTACTCTGCTATTGCTGATGATGCGTCGGGTGTCTATTATAATCCAGCAGGAATTATTTATAGTCCTTATCAAATGGGGACTGATTCTGCTAATACGTTATCATTTTCGATAATTCGTTTTGATAATGTTGATGGAATGAATGATTGGCAGTTAAATAGTCAAAGTTTTTATCCTAATTTTTTTGCTTTAGTCAATAAAATAGGCCCTGATTTTGCTTGGGGAGTGTCTTATGTAATGACTAATATTTATAATGAACATCAACAAGAATTAACGCCTTATTTAACAAATTCACATCGTGAAGATCGCACTGTTTTTTTAGGGCCGTCTTTTAGTTATCGTATTTCTGATCAATTATCTATAGGATTGACTGCTTATTACTTTTTACGTTTATTTAGGGAACAATATTCACAGTATGGTCGCTCAAAAGGAGAGCTAACTGTTGCGGGTCTTGGAAGTGATAACTTGTATCTCAGTGATTATGGTCTCGTTCTTCATGGGGGAATGCCTATTATTGGAATGATGTGGACGCTTCAAGATAAGTTTTCGTTGAGTGGTACAGTGCGCTATCAGTTTAATGGAACTTCTTCGGTCCATGGTAATCGGTTGTCGCAGAGTGGGTTAGATTTAGTTGCATCTGAATTTGTTGATTCTATTTCATTACTTCATAAGCAAGATGATTATCCTATTCAATTGGGATTGGGAGGTACTTATTTTGCTTCGCCTTTTTTTTTAATATCTGCTGATATTGATTATTTTTATCAATTGGATTCTGGGTATGATCATGTGATTAATGTTTCAGTTGGAACAGAATACTTTATCATGCAATTTCAATCAATTCGTTTGGGTGTTTTTACAAATAATACCAGCCTTAAACCGCCTACGAGTGTATCAAAAGGACGACAGCATATTGATTTAATGGGAGTTACTTATGGGTATTCATTTTATCGTGGAACAACGAGTTTAACGATTGGGGGTCAGTATTCGTTTGGCAAAGGCGTTGCTCAAGTTTATTCGGGAGATTCAGAAATTTTTGACTATTATCGTTCTGATTGGGCATTTATTCTAGCAGCTGGTTTTGGGATTTAATTTTTATTAAATGAATAGGGTAGTAGGGATATTTATATTCAATTTAGTGGTTAAAAGAAAAACTAATTATTTTTATCTTTACGCTATATTTTTAATTGACTTTACATGCTGTTAAAAGTTGTTTTTTTGTCATAAGCATTATTGTTTTAATTTAAAATTAATATTATTTATGCATTGGATTAAGAATATATCTGGTATTATTGTCAATTAAATCTATTGTTACTATACTACTGTATACAAGTACTAATGTTTTTAATTAAAGGAGTGAAAAAAATTATGCATCGTTTAGGTTCAGAAATTTTATTTAAAAATTTACCTCTAAATAGAGGAAGGCTTTTATTAGGGGTAAGATCTTCATCATTTAAAAATGAAGGAAACTCAATTTTTAATCCTTTCAATAGGTTTTTAAATCAGAAATTTGAAATAAATGAGAGTGGTTGCGTGGGTGTTATTCATGCTAATAAAATTCTTGAATATTGTGATGATCCTAACGATGTCGAACAAGCACTCAAAGATATAAGAAATTTTTATCCTTTTAGCTGTAGAGGTATTCATGAAATTAAAGTAATCAAAGAGATAGGTGAAATAACCTTTTTACAAATAGAAGATAGGGTTAAATTTTTTCATATGATTGTGGCTATGAATTCAGATAAAAAAATTAGTTATTTGCATTATTCAGGTAAACCTTTTCAAATTGAAACAAAAAATGATATAAGTGATTTAGAGAAATCTGGCTTCAAAATTATATTTCCATTTAATCAATATGATGAGGTTTTTTGTGGATTTAATTTTGATGGTCAAAAATCTGTTACCGGTGTAAGACAACCAGGAGATGAGACTTGGAAAATTTATGGTTTATATGAAAAATAATTTTTTTATGGATTTAGATTTTGTTTTGTTATAAATAGTTTGTAATAAAAAGTGGTTGCTATCCATATGGCAATGAGTACAAAGATAATCGCAATGCTTGGTGGGACATCAATTAATAGTGATAGTAATAGTCCGAT